>JALGTY010000054.1 GCA_029821145.1 Candidatus Zipacnadia bacterium | reverse complement strand
AATGCTCCTTCGCGCATCGTGCCGATGCTAGGACCGCATGCGCCGTATTCGTGTACGGATGAGATGTTGCAGCAAGCGGCCGCCGCCGCCGCTGAGCATGGCCTTGGCATCCACATACACCTGTCAGAGACCGCCGACGAGGTGCAGCAGGTGCTGGAGGCGACCGGCATGAGGCCGGTGGCCTATCTGGACAAGCTTGGTGTCCTGGACAATCACGTCACTGCCGCCCACTGCGTGCATGTGGACCAGGCTGAGCTCGAGATGCTGGCCGACAAACAGGTCGGTATCGTTCACTGCCCGACCAGCAACATGAAGTTGGCTTCGGGATTTGCGCCGGTGCTGAAGATGTTGGCTGCAGGTGCGTGTGTGGGCCTGGGTACGGACGGCGCGGCTTCCAACAATCGCCTGGACATGCTGCAGGAGGCGCGAATGGCGGCCCTGGAACACAAGGCCTACAGCGGCGACCCGGGCGTGCTGAAGGCTGAGGAAGCGCTGCGCATGGCTACGCTCGGCTCGGCCCGGGCCGTGGGGCTGGGCGAGCAGATCGGCACCCTGCAGGTCGGCAAGCTGGCCGATTTTACGATCATCTCGCTGCAGGAGGCCCACAACCAGCCGTTACACAACCTGTATTCACAGCTGGTCTATGCCGCTGCCGCCGCTGATGTGGTATGTACCGTAGTGGACGGCGTGGTGCTTTATCGCGATGGAATCTACCCTCATTTGGACGCCGAGCTCATCATCGCGCGGGCCAACGAGTGCGCCCACCGCCTGGTTAACTCGTAGCAGGAAAAAGGCAAGAAGGCTCTGCCGCCTTTTCCCCAGGGAGTTCACCAATTACCCACCATAATTCGATACAGAACGCAGATGCCACAATCCCGCTCTTGGTGATAGCGGGGCCGACGGCTTGCGGTAAGACCGAGGCGGCGCTGCGGGTCGCTGAGGCGGTACCGGCGGAGATAGTGTCAGCCGATTCGATGCAGATCTATGAGTACATGGACATCGGCACTGCCAAACCGACACCGCAGCAGCGAGCGCAGGTGCCGATGCACCTGGTGGACTTTGCTGACCCGCGCCAGCCGTACACTGTGGCTGATTTTCAGCGTCAGGCGCGGGAGGCGATTGTTGATATCCACGGGCGCGCGCGGTTACCGGTTCTATGCGGCGGCACCGGGCTTTACCTCCGTGCGGTACTACAGCATCTGGACTTCCCGTCTGATGCGGGCCCTCAGCAGGAGCAGATCCGTGCGCGGCTGCACGCGGAGGCCGAGGCCAACGGCAGTACCGCGCTGCACCGGCGCTTGGCGGAGCTGGACCCGGCGGCAGCACGGAAAATCGAGCCAAACGATACGAGAAGGATCGTGCGCGCTCTGGAGGTCATCGAGGCCACTGGCGAGCTGTTCTCCGTCCAGCAGCGGATTGACGAGACACCGGCGGTGGACTATAATTCAATATGCTTCGTTCTCACGCGGCCGCGCAGCCAGCTTTACGCTGCAATTGAGCGCCGGGTGGATGAAATGCTGCAGATGGGGTGGCTGGCGGAGGTCGAGGCCCTGCGACAGCGGGGCTGCAGCCGACCGGCTCAGGCCATGCAGGCCATCGGCTACCGGCATCTGCTCGCGCACCTTGAAGGCGAGGTCGGCTACAAGGAAACCGTACGCTTGATCAAGCGCGACACGCGCCGTTTCGCCAAGCGCCAGTTGACGTGGTTCAGATCCGATGCCCGGGCCAATTCGGCTACGGACGAGGCCGCAGAATCTACCGTCCCACCGTGCAGGTCGGCCCTGAGCGAAGCCGAAGGGCAGTCCGGCAACGACCTGGCACCGCGTAGGTCGGGCTTCCAGCCCGACGCCATTGCCTTTGAATGGCTGGAATGGGCTGCGCCGCACGAATTTGAGCATTGCGTAGAGCGAATAATCCAGGCTGCCAAGCGTCTATATCGCCCATAAGCAGGTGAAGAAGCCGTGCCGAAATCCAAGGACAGCATCCAGGACCGCTATCTGCAGGGCATAAAGGACCAGAGCGTGACGGTGCGAATTGTGATGACCAACGGGAAACAGCTCACTGGCACGGTTGTCGGGTTCGATGCATTCACGATACTGATATCCGCCGGCGGCGTCGAAGTGATGGTATATAAAAGTGCGGTCGCTGTGATCGGGCCCGTCGGATCCGAGAAGGCGTAAGCGACACACAGCTTCTCCAGGGAATTCCGAGACGAGCACGATAGGCCAAGTGCCTGTCGTGCATTTTTGTAAGCAACAGACGGGATGGTGTTGAGCTTGCAGTTCACCAAGATGCACGGGCTGGGAAATGATTACATCTACATTGACGCTATCAATCAGGACCTCAGCGGCTACGATCTGGAGAAGCTTGCTGTGGTGCTCTCTGACAGGCATTTCGGAATCGGCGGTGACGGCATTATTCTGATTGCGCCATCCGAGCACCACGATTTCACCATGCGCATATTCAATCCCGATGGCAGCGAGGCCGAAATGTGCGGAAACGGCATACGCGCCTTCGCCAAGTACGTCTATGAACGCGGCCTCACCGACAAGGTCAACCTCAGTGTAGAGACCGGGGCCGGGATAATCAGACCATCGCTGCAGGTGCAGGAGGGCGTGGTCACTCTGGTGCGGGTGGATATGGGCCCGCCGAGGCTGAAAAGGTCTGAGATACCCATGATCGGCGAGCCGGCGGATGGACATGTCCTCGGCGAGGAGCTGACCGTGGGGGACGAGACGTTTGTGATAACCTGCGTCTCGATGGGCAATCCACATTGTGTGATATTTGTGGACGAGATAACCGACGAGTTGGTGCTGGGATATGGCCCGCAAATCGAGAACCATTCGGCCTTCCCCCGGCGCATCAACGTGGAGTTTGTGCAGATACTCGGAGCACACGAGGCGCGGATGCGGGTCTGGGAGCGAGGCACCGGCGAGACGCTGGCCTGTGGCACCGGAGCGTCTGCCAGCACGGTGGCGGCAATACTCAACGGCCACTGCACCGACGCCGTCAAGATGCACCTGCGCGGTGGCGGCCTGGGAATTGAGTGGCGCGAGGGCGAGAGTGTATTCTTGACCGGGTCGGCTGCCGAGACTTTCAGCGGCACCGTGCACGCGTCACTGCTCCGCCAGGCCGAAGCATGACTCTGGTCACAAGCCGGAGCCTACCCCATGCAGGAAAACCTATTATCGCGTAGGTCGGGCTTTCTAGCCCGACGCTATAGACGCATAACTCGACCTCCAAGAAGAGATTCGCTGAGCAAAGCATCGAGTAACAAGGAGGAGCTTAACGTGGAGTTACCGTGGGCCCAGAGGTTGCAGCGCATACCGCCGTATCCGTTTCGGGAGATCGCCGAGATCAAGGCCAAAATGCTCGCCGAGGGCAATGAGCCGATTGACTTCGGCATCGGCGATCCGGACATGCCGACACCTGACTACGTCATCGAGGCGCTATACGAGGGCGCTAAAGACCCGGCTACTCATCCCTATGACGAGAGCGGGTTCGGGACCCCGGAATTCAAGCAAGCGGTTTCGGATTTTATGAGCAAGCGGTTCGGCGTGCAGGTTAGCCCTGACGGTGAGATCCAGAGCACGATCGGCTGCAAAGAGGCGCTTGCGCACATCATCTGGGCCTACATTGACCCCAGCGACATCGTGCTGGTGCCCGACCCTGCCTATTCGGTCTATAAAGTGCAGACCACCTGGTGTGGCGGAGCACCGTTCCCCATGCCGCTTTTCGCCGAAAATGGCTTCTTGCCGGATTTGGATGCCATTCCCGCGCCGGTTAGTAAGGCGGCCAAGATGATGTTTCTTAACTACCCCAACAACCCCACCGGCGCGGTGGCTGAGTTGGACTTTTTTGAAGAAGCCGTCAAGTTTGCCCAAGACAACGAGATACTGATAGTTCACGACTGCGCGTATTCCGAAGTATGCTATGACGGCTACGAGACGCACAGTATTCTTGAGGTTGACGGCGCGAAAGACGCGGCCATCGAGATGCATTCGTTCTCGAAGACCTTCAATATGACCGGCTGGCGGGTGGCGTGGGCCTGTGGCGGCGCGCCGTTCATCGAGGCGCTGTCCAAGGCCAAGAGCAATGTTGACTCCGGCACCTTCATGGCGATTCAGCGGGCGGCAGTTGCGGCCCTGGCAGGCTATGACGACTTCATTGTCGGGTTACGGGCCGAGTATCAGAAGCGCCGCGATGCTCTGGTTGACGGGCTTAACTCGCTGGGCTGGAACATAGAGCCACCCAAGGCAGCTTTCTACGTGTGGGCGCCGATTCCCAACAATTACCTCACCGCTGATGAGTTTGCCAAGGACCTGCTGGCCGAGTGCGGAGTGCTGGTGACTTCGGGCGCGGTCTATGGCTCTTATGGCGAGGGCTTTGTGCGCTTTTCGCTGACGATCAAGGGCGAGGACAAGTTGGCACAGATCAGTGAGGCCATACAGAGAATCGGCGACAACCTGGAGCTCGTCTGGTAGGTATCCCCCGGCCATCGCCGTAACGTATCAGCGCAGTTGGTGATTTACTATGCACGAGATAATCGCAGTCGGCCTTGAACGCCGGGAGCTACTGGCGGCCGAAAAGGCGATACTGGTCGGCATATCCAGGCTGGAGGGCGAGGGCCTCCGCTCCATGCGCGAGTTGGCGCAGTTGGCCCTCTCCGCCGGCGCGGTGCCGATTGATGTCATGGTGCAGATGCGCCGTGCCCCGGACCCGGCTACCTACCTCGGCAAGGGCAAGGTGCAGGAGCTGCGAGCTCTGCGGCTCTCTGCCGATGCTGAGATAGTGCTTTTTGACGCCGAACTGACGCCTGTGCAGGTCGGCAACCTGTTGGACGAACTGGACTGCAAGATACTCGACCGTACCGAGTTGATTCTGGATATTTTCGCGCAGCACGCCACCAGCAGGGAGGGCCAGTTGCAGGTCGAGCTCGCGCAGCTGTCCTATCTGCTCCCGCGGCTGGTGGGTAAGGGGCCGATGATGGATCGCATTGCCGGCGGCGGGGGCGGCGGCACGGCTGGCGGCGTCGGCGTGCGTGGGCCCGGCGAGACGAAGCTCGAGACTGACCGGCGGGCGCTGCGTGCCAAGATGTCGCGCCTCAAAGGGCAGATAGAAGAGGTGCGCCGCCAACGGGCCGTCGAACATCGCGCGCGAGAGCGTGCGGGATTGCCCCTGGTGTCGCTGGTCGGATACACCAATGCCGGCAAGTCAGCCCTGCTCAACGCACTCGTAGGCAGTGAAGAAGTGCGCGCTCACGATCGGCTCTTTGAGACCCTCGACACCACCATCCGCAGAGTCGAGATCCAGGGCGCTCAATTGCTGGTCAGCGATACGGTGGGTTTCATCCACAACCTGCCCAAAGACCTGTTTTCTGCATTCATGGCGACGCTGGAGCAGTTGCAGCAGGCCGATGTCATCATCCATGTGCTTGACGCGAGCGCGCCGTGGGCGGGTACGGAGCGCCAGGCCAGCGAGGAGATGCTCGCCAGGCTGGGCGTGGCCGACAAGCCGACCATACTGGTTCTTAACAAGTGGGACAAGATCGCCGGCACTGCACGCGGAGAGCGAATACTGGCCGAGATGCCTGACGGCCTGCCGATCTCGGCAACGCAGCAGGTCGGCCTGGAGAAGCTGCACGCTCGCATCGCCGAGGCCGCTTACGCGCGGTTGGTGCCGCTGTCGCTGCAGTTGCCTTATGATCGGCTGGAGCTATTGCAGCTTTGCCGCGAACACGGTCGCATCTTGGACACCGAGTACGAAGAAGACCACGTGGCGGTCAATGTGGAAGTGAATTCCGAACTGGTCGCCAGGCTCAAGTCTTTTGTCGTCGCCCCGAACTAAGATGAAGCTGGGGTCGCAGCGGGGATCGCAGAAGTCAGGAAGTCGTAGCAATGGACAAGTCAACAGATGCAGCGGAGCGTGACCTGCTGGTTCCGCTGAATCGGCGCAACTACTTACTGACCATCGCCAACGGCATAATCTTCATCCCCGGAGCCCGACTCGTCGCTCCCGGCACAGTGCTTCCGCTGCTTATCCTGCGGCTCTCCTCCGGACTGACATGGCTCATCGGGCTTGCCAACAGCATCCTGTATGTCGTGCCCGTCCTGCCACAACTGCTCGCCTCGCGCTGGGTTGACACCAGTAAGCGCAAGGTCCCGATATGGCGTTGGTGCGCGGTAGTCAGGTTCATTGCCACCCTCGGCATGGCATGGGCCGTGTTATCCGCAACCAGCACGGGATATGCCTATGCGCTGGTGGCGTTCTTTGTCTGGCTGATCGTCCGGGTGCTCGCTCAGGGCGTGTCCAGCCTCGTATTCACCGACATCGTTGCCCGCTCTGTTCCTACCACCAAGCGGGGCAGCGTATGGATGTGGCGGCAACTTCTCGGCCTCGCCCTGGTGCTGGGCTTCGCGGTGCCCGTGATCAACTACATGCTGGGCGAGAAGACCCCCTTCAAGTTTCCCACGAATTACGGCTTGCTATTGGTGGGCTCGGCACTGTTGATGGGCATTGCATGGATCATCTTCTCCTTCGCCGAGGAGCCGCAGGGCAAACCGGCCGGCCATCAGCTTACGATGACACAGCATCTGGCACGCGGAATGCGATTCCTCAACCGCGACAAGAGCTATCGCCGGCTCATGCGCGTGCGCATACTGCTCAGCGCCGCTGCCAACGTCAGTCCCTTTTTCATCGCCTTCGCCGTGCAGGAATGGTACTTTCACGACGCTGTAGCCGCGACCTTTCTCACTGTGCAGATACTCTCGCAGATGCTGGGGTGCTGGATTGTCGGGCACGTCTCTGACCGGCTCGGCAACCGCAAGGTACTGGTGCTTGCAGCCGCCACCATGCTCGTAACCGCCACCGTGGTCTCAGTGGGGGCCTGGCTCACTCCCGAGGGCGGCTTTATGCTGCTGGGTTACCCGGTCTCGTACCGCCTCATTGTGCTGATGGTCTGTTTTGCCGGCAGCGGCTTGTTTGCGGCAGAGCTATATCCTGGATACATCAACTACCTCATGGACATCGCTCCACGCCGAAAACTTCCCTCGTACGTGGGCTTCGCCAGCTTCTTCTTGCTGCCACTCGGGGCGGTTCCGCTGGTGTACGGGTGGCTGGCCCAGACCGTCGGCTATCGAGCTATCTTTGTCATTGCCTTGCTGCTTTCGGCCGTTGGACTTCGATTGGCCTTGCGTATCGGCGAGCCACGCGACGAGCTCACTAATGATGTGACAAATGAGGAAAGCGACTCCCACGCAGATGAATAACGGTGCGTGGCCGAAAATCACCCGCAACTGATGCCAGATATGTCAGACTCGACACCTAACCGCGAAAATGAAATGCTGGTCCCGCTGCACCGGCGCAACTATGTCCTGGGCATCATCAACGGGATAATAGTGCAGGTAGGCAATCGCCTGGCCGACCCGATGACCGTGTTGCCGCTGCTGCTGATTCGCCTCTCAGGCGTGACGTGGATTGTCGGGCTGTTGCAGGCGATCATCATACTGGCTCCGGCTGCCCCTGCGATATTCGCCTCCCGTTTCCTGGACACAGCCGAGCGCAAGCTGCCGATATTCAACCTCTACAGCGTCATCAGGTTCTCGGCGCTGATGGGGATGGCGATAGCGGTGCTGGCGGGTGGGTACTTGAGCGGCGTGCTGGTGGCGGCGCTATTGCTGTTTTTCTTCGCCTCGTGGTTTACCGCGCAGGCCGTCAGCACCATGGCCTTTATGGATATAGTGGCCAAGTCAACGCCTACGACAAAGCGCGGCAGCTTCTGGATGTGGCGGCAGATCATCGGCCTATTTCTGGTGCTGACGGTGGCGGTGCCGGTTATCCACTACATGCTGGGAGACAATTCCCCGGCACAGTTCCCGGTCAACTACGGTGTTCTGATGTTGGCGGCCGCCTTGACCCTTGGCACTTCGTGGCTGGTTTATTCTCAGGTCAAAGAGCCGCTGAGCAAGCCGGCCCGCCACCAGCTCACAGTCCGGCAGAATCTGGTCCGTGGCCTGCGCTTCTGGCGGGATGACCCGAGGTTTCGTAGGATGATGAGGGTGTACTTGCTGCTGGCTGCGGCGGGGGCAATCGGGCCGTTCTTTATGGCTCTGGCCGTGCAGGAGTGGGATTTCCCCGACACGGTCGCAGCCACGTTTGTAACCGTCCAGGTTCTCGCACAGATGGCCGGCAGCATCCTCCAGGGGCGTGTGTCTGACCGGCTGGGCAATCGAAGAGTGTTCATAACTGCGGCATTCACGGGGCTACTTACGGCGCTGGTGGCGACACTTGCGGCCCTTTACGCGCCTGTCGGCGGCATACAGGTGTTCGGTTATCCGGTCTCGTACCGCCTCATGATTCTATGTATCTGCTTTGCCGGCGGCGGGGTGTACACCGCCCACGTGTGGCCGGGCTTTGTCAATTATCTGATGGACATTGCACCACAGCAGAAGCGCCCCTCATATCTGGGTTTTGCCAATCTCTTTGTTGTGCCGGTGGCGATCATGCCGGTCATATTCGGCTGGCTCGCACAAACTGTGAGCTTCCAGATCGTATTCGCGATAGCCGCACTACTGGCGGGCGTGGCCGTCATCCTCTCACTGCGTATCAACGAGCCGCGTGACGACCTCACCGCTGAGCAGTTGCAGCGCCTCAGCTAGCGGGCGTGCCTGATCAGGCAAACGAAAAAAGCGCCGGTCGCTCGGCGCTTTCTCCTTGTCTGAAGGTGGTAAACTGGCCTTGTGGCTACTCCGGCAGTCCGCGCCCTGCCTGTGTCCGCCCCCATGCCTCTACTGGCCGGAACGCCTCGGCATACTTGACGCCGCATTGCAGACCGCGGAAGTGCGCAGTCACGGCCATGTATTCCACGTAATCAATGCCATCGTGGTCCCGCAGCCAGGTGTACTGGCTCTGGTGGCACAGCAGCATATCTCGCTTCTTTTCCCATTGGTCGCTGATGTCCACGTAGTAATACGGCTGGAAGTTATGCCCCCCCAGCGGCTCCCAGTAATACACGGTCGGCATCAAGTTGTGCGCGCTGCTCCATCCGCCGGTCAGGTATAGCGGCACCGCAGCCCAGAAAGAGGCCTCCCATGTATTCTGCGAAGCCCCCACGTGATCGCTCATGTAGTCGCCGGGGTAGTGGGTGAGGATGATATCGGGCTTGACCTCGCGGACCACTTCGGTGTAGATCGCCCGCTGCTCCTGGGTATGCCACGGGCCGGAGTCAGGCAGGTCGAGCAGGATGCACTCAGCGCCGATGACCTGGGCCGACTGCCGCGCCTCTCGCCGGCGGATGCACTGAAGGTGTGCCGAGGGGATCACAAAATGGCCCTGGCTGCCGTTACACGAGACGCACATGAACACCTCGTGGCCCTGCTCCTTATACTTCGCCAGTGTACCGCCCACCATCAGTTCGGCATCGTCCGGGTGAGCTGAAATTGACAGTATCCGCATCAGGCTAACCTCCGGGGTAACGCACAGTGCTTTGCACTTACAGGCTCATTGTCGTCTCCATTGTAGCACCTTCGGCCACAATTGATAATGCCAATTTGCGAGGATTCTGCTGCGATTGAGAAGAAACTGGCGTCAATGGGCGCTAATCTGACTGTGAGGAGAGAGCTCAAATGAAGGTTTACATAATGTGCGACCAGGAGGGCACCGCCGGCATGGTGCATTTTGAGAACCGCGATCACAACGACGCCTGGAACGCCTGGTACCGGCAGCGGATTATGAAGCTGCAGACCGCCGAGGTCAAGGCGGCGGTGCAGGGATTGATGGATGCGGGCGCGACCGACATACTAATCAACGACGCCCACGGCAGCGGCTACAATATCCTGTTTGAAGAGCTGGAGGGCCCCGTGCAGGTAATTCACGGTAACCAGCGTCATGCGGAGTTCTGGACATCCCGGCTTGACGATACCTTCGATGCCGGCTGCTACCTGGGCGGCCATCCGATGGATGGGACCAAGAAGGGCATCCTCCCGCATACCCACTGGGACGTAAACGGCATCGAGTTGGGCGAAGTCGGCATGGCGATGACGCTATTCGGCTATTTCGGGGTGCCGACGGTTTTCGTCAGCGGCGATGTCGCCGTCGAGCGCGAGGTCAAGGCGCTGTGCCCTGGTACTGAGGTAGCGGCGGTCAAGGAGGCCCTGGCGCCAGACATCGCGATGGAGCACATCCCGGCCAATGCGCGAAACATGATATACGAGGGTGCCAAGCGCGGCCTCGAGCGTGTCAGCAACATCGAGCCGGTCCGAATAGCGCCGCCTTACCAGTTGCGACTGGGCGCCAACATCGAGCGCACCGGCGACGACTACTACGAGGTCGTCTATTCGGCGCTGACCGAGTATTACCACTACAACCGCGAGTTCAAGCGCGAAGGCCACGAATGGGTGCTCGCGGACGAGTAGAATGTGCACGGCAGCGGACATAGATCCGGCACTTCCACCGACAGACAGTTTGTGCGGGCAGGAACTCATGCATCCGCGAGGGAACCTTGCGGACAACGCCAATGTACGTGCGAGATTCCCGTCATGGGAGGACACTCATGAAGACGGTTGCTCAGAGATCGCGGGAAGTGGCAGTTTTTGCAGAGGTTGACGTGCTGGTGGTTGGGGGCGGATTCGCTGGGTTCGGTGCGGCAATAAGCGCTGCCAGGAACGGGATGGACACGCTTCTCATCGAGCAGCAGAGCTGCCTGGGCGGACTTGCGACTCTCGGTCTGGTAAGCCTGCCCTATAGCTACATCGAGGGTGTCGGCCACGAATTCTTCGACAAGCTCAAAGAGCAGAACGGGCTGAGGCGCAGGGGCCGCTTCATTGACCCCGAAAAGACCAAGCGCATCCTCGAACACATGCTGATTGATGACGGCGTCAGGATCCTCTATCACACGACCGTCATTGACGCCATTGTGGAGGACAACGTGATCCAGGGCGCGATAATTCACAACAAGTCTGGCACGCAGGCGGTGCTGGCAAAGCGCGTCGTTGATGCCTCCGGCGATGGCGACATCTCCGCATACGCCGGAGCCCCCTTCGAGGTCGGCGATCCCGAACACAACGGTTACAATCAATCCGTCTCCCTGGTATTCAGGGTCGGCAACGTTGATATGCCCAAGTACATGGCAGCCCTGAAAGAAAGCCCCGCCATCTGGCAGGACGCGGTGGACGAGGCTGTCGAGAACGGCGACCTGCCTTACAGGATTGACAAGCGCGTCAACTGGATCGTGCATCTGCCCGGCCGGCCCGAGGACAGAGCAGAACTGTGCATCTGCTACCCGCACAGCCGCAATTGCCGAACGACCGACGCCGAAGACCTCACGCGCATGGTAATTGAAGGCAGGGATCAGGTGGCCTGGACGATGGACTTCATGCACAAGTACCTTCCAGGCTTCGAGGACTGCTGGCTGATTGACTCGGCTCCTATGCTGGGAGTGCGCGATTCGAGGAGAATAATGGGCGAGTACGTGCTCACGGGCGAGGACCTGGTCAGGTCAGCAAGGTTCGAAGATGCCATTTGCCGAGACTACCACGGCCTTGACATCCACCACCCCACCCAGCCCGGGCACATCAAGCACCTCGACCTTCCCAAGAACGATGGGAGCGGCGTCGAGGAGGTACGTTATAAACCAGGCGGCTACAACGAAATTCCCTACCGCAGTCTTGTCCCACTGAAGGTTGAACACCTGCTGGTTGCGGGCAGGTGCATATCGTGCGATTTCCCCGGCCAGTCAGGCACCAGGCTGGTGCTGGCGTGCTTGAACATGGGGCAGGCGGCCGGTACCGCCGCAGCAATGTCCATCAAGGACAATATCACGCCCAGACACCTGGATGTGCAGAAGCTGCGCGAGCAGTTAGTCGCCCAGGGCGTCACTCTTGACGAGGACCCCAAGTATGGCAGGGGAATGCTGCGGACTGACACCAGGCTCGATGAGAGCAAGTTCTATGTGCCGGCCGGCTCTGAGATCCTGGCCAGCCCGGAAGACGACAAGAAGCTCTCGTGGGAGGAGGCCGACGCCGGGCCGAGGGGCTATACCGATACCGGCGGCGATGTGGGAACCGACCTGGAATAGAGCGCTCCTCCTCGCCTATCCCAATTCGGCTATGCTCTTGAGTACACAGTCGGGGCGCATGTCCTCCGGAAGCTCGGCGATGTCGGCCTCAGTGGTAACGCCGGTGAGCACTATCGCGGTGGCGCAGCCGGCGTTCTTGCCGCATAGCAGGTCGGTTTGCAGCCGGTCGCCGGTGAAGATAGTCTGCTGCGGGGTAACGCCCATGCGTTGCATGGCGGCGTGGGCCAGAGCCGGGTACGGCTTGCCGGCGATGTGATCCGGCTTACGTCCGCTGCAGGCCTGGAGGTAGGCCATTGCCGCCCCGGCGTCCGAGACCTCGCCGGTCTCCAGCGGACAGGTCACATCGGGGTTGGTCACATAGAATTTTGCGCCCTGCCGCAGCGCCTGAAATGCTTCCTCCAGCCTATCGTAGGTGACTTGGCGGTCCCACGAGATGACCACGATGTCGGTCTCGGCCGCCTCGTCAACGATCTGGCAGCCGACGGCCTCTAGCTCGGCTATGACTGGCTCTTCGCCGATGACCAGCACGTGGGGCGCGTCGTGGTTGGCGGCGATATAATCGGCCAGTGCCAGCGGACTGGTCAGCACCTCTTCAACTTCGGCGGGGATACCGAGTCTGGTCAGCTTTTCGGCGTAGGTCCGGCGCGTGGCGATCGGCTTATTGGACACGAACATGACTTGCGCGCCACGCTCACGCAGTGCTGCGACTGTCTCATCAGCGCCGGGAATCAGGGCCTCGCCCAGATACAGTGTGCCATCGAGGTCGAATATGTAGCCGCCATACGCCGGCACTCCTACATTCTCCTGCGGTACTCTTGCATTCTCGTATGGCATCTTGCATCCTCGCGTGCTGCTTCCCTATCTTGGTCTGGCACTTCTACATCCTCGCGTCGCGCGGGCATCCCCAAGAACCCGGTGGGTCGGGCTTCCAGCCCGACTCCGTTCCGCCCATTGAGCGCATCATGCAGGCATGCGTCTCAGCACGTCCACGATGAGTGCTCTCAGTGTGTCTATGCGCTGGCTCATCATTTCGACCACCTCGGCTTCGGTCAGCGGCTGCCCGGTGATGCCGGCGGCGTAGTTGGTGATGATGCAGATGCTCGCATAGCAGATGTTCAGTTCGCTGGCCAGCGCGACTTCCGGCACGCTGGTCATACCGACCACATCGCCGCCCCACTGCGCGAACATGTCGATCTCGGCGGGCGTTTCGAACCGCGGCCCCTCAGTGCAGACATAGACGCCCTGGGGATGCACCGTCACTGGTATGTCAGCGCCGGCGGCGATGAGCGCATCGCGCAACTCCGGGCAGTATGGCGTGGTCTGGTCAGTGTGAACGACGCCTTCGCCACGCCGGTCGAAGAAGGTCAGTGCGCGTGTCTTGGTAAAGTCGAGGTAGTCATGCGGTATGACCAGGTCGCCAGGCGGCATCTCCAGGCGCAGGCTACCCACGGCGTTAGTGGCGATGACGTGCGTACATCCCAGTTCATAGAGGGCCATGATGTTAGCGCGGTAGTTGACCCGGTGCGGCGGTATGGCGTAGTCGGCACCGTGGCGCGGCAGAAAATAAAGCTCGTGCCCCTCACCTTCACCGCGCAAGAGCTCAGCAGCACCGTAGGCGGTCTTGTGCCTCAGTTCCGCCAGCCCCGTGCTGGTTTCCGTGGCCGCAAACTCGCAAAGCCCTGTGCCTCCGATTATACCTATCGCCATATCAACACTCTCCGGCA
>JALGTY010000455.1 GCA_029821145.1 Candidatus Zipacnadia bacterium | reverse complement strand
GTGGCTGCAGAACTTCAGGCGCCTGGTGGTCCGCTATGAATATCATGCGCTAAACTTCCTCGGCATGGTCCAACTCGGATGCATTATCATCCTACTGAGGCATTTTTGAGATGGGTACCAGTCTGTACCCTGTGGCCACAAGCCATGTGATGGCAGATAGTTGGGGGCACCGTCACGGTACGCTGCATCGAGGTCGGGGCTGTCTTCGATGCCAGCGGAGAATGTGTGGAACTCATCGACGTGGGCTGCAACAACTGTCCGCCCTTGGTCGTCGCGCGCCGCGGCTATACGCCGGCGCGGCCGAGTTGCATCAAGTGTTGCGAAAAACATCTCGGCGCCGCTTACGTTTTGCTGACCGAGGTTCGGCACAGCTACGCCCACCGCCTCCGCACCATCGGCCACCTGTTCGAGGCCGAGGACGAATCCCAGGAATGGCCTGAATTACATGCTGCAATTCGCCAAGCCCGTAAGCACTACCAGGCAGCGGAGGAGATGCCGGATTGGAATACGCTCCAGGGAATGGTTCCGGAAGTCCGCGAGCAGGTCCGAGAGGCTCAAGTCTGATCAATCGGCGTCGATGGCAGTAACGTCAGGTTGTCGTTTCGCCAAAAGTCTCTTCCACATCCGCCGTTGCTTGCGCCAGTCGAGGACGGCGGCGATGGGGCGGAGGTGGCGCTCGCGGATGGGGTCGCGGCCCTCGAGAGTGCGCGGCAGGAACAGGATCTCTTCCTGGATGTCGGGGGCAAGGTTCAGCAGGTTCATGATCTGTGTCACCCGGGCCCGCGTCACGTGCCCCAGGCGGGCCAGCTCGGCATAGTCGGCCACCTCGCCGCTCCTGACGAGCCGCTCCAGGCGCAGGGCCAGCGCCATGAGGCGCGACACGCGCGGGATGTTCCCCGGTTCCACCGTGGTGGCCCGTGGTTCGCCGCGCTCCAGCACCTTTTTCCTTCCGCGCCCATGGCGAAAGCGCACCGCTTGGGTGATGGTAAAGCCTCGCGTCATACGGCCGTCTCCTCCTATGATGCTTGTCTACTCCAAAACGTTAGAAGTCCCGATGTTTCAAGCAGTTACAACTTTGCTCAAGGATCGGGTTCCCAATTGTCGATACTACCATTGTCCGGCGAAGCGGAAGCGGGCTCTGCTGGGAAGCAACCCGCCGAGGAATAGCCGGACCTGTGGCGAATGCGACCACGCAAGGGAGCCTCCGGGCTCCCTTACCTTTTGCCTGCATATGCAACGCTGCGGTTCGCATTTGCCCGCCTCGCCTCTCAACTCATTCGTTACAGCCCATGCCTTGAAAATCCCGGGGGCTGAGTCAAAGCCAAAACGCCGGCTACGCCGCCGGCAACTTCACGTACTTGAACCGCGTGAAATCCGTAAACACCCACCGGTTCTTGAGCGCCAGGTACACGATCCCCACCAGTTTTTTCGCCAATGCGATATTTGCTTTTCCGCCGTCGCGGTTGCGCTTTATCCGCTCGTGAAAACAATACAGATACGGGCTGTAACGCTTCGCGATCAAACCACACTGCACCAGCGTCGTCCGCCCCAGCTTCGAGCCGCGCTTGGTGATCCTGCCCGAATGCGCCGTCTCGTTGGAATTCGAGACGCGTGGCACAAGGCCGAAATACGAAGCCAGCTTCTTCTCGTGCTGGAAGTCGTTTACGTCGCCGATGACCGACAGCAGCACGCTCGCGCCCACCTGGCCGATCCCTTTTATGCTTTTCAGGATACGGTGCTCCTCGTATCGCTCGCCCGCGCGCACGATTTCCCCCTTCAGTCTCGCAATGCCACGGTTGAGGGCCCGGATCTGCTCGACGATCACCTCAAGCTCGACCATAGTCAGCCCGTCGAGTTGGAGGCGCAGAACTCTTTCCAGCGCCTTGTCGCTCGACAGTTCCTCGCGCTTCAGAAGAATGCCGACCCCGGCCAGGACGTTGTTGATCTTGTTCTTCAGCTGCGTGCGCTGCTTCGTCAGCTTGTCCTTCGTCTGGCAAAGACTGTGCAGCCGCTCGCGACCAACATCTTTCATGCGCAGCTCCGGCAGCATGTCTTTCGACAAAAAAAACGCGAGGTTCTCCGCGTCGAGCCGGTCGGTCTTCTTGGTCGACTCGCTGATTACCTTGAACTTCGCCGCGTCGACGACCACCACCCGCCCGGCATACCGCTCGACCACGCCCTTGAACAGACGCGTGTCGGTGGTCATCTCGACGGCCACCTGATCGTCGCCACGCAAGGTCTTCGCAAATCCCAACAGCGATTTCATCGCCACCGTCTTCCTGTACTTCCGCCCGTTTCCCGCAATCGTGCAGACGGTGAAGCGATTGCGGTGCAGGTCGATCCCGATGTAACGCGCCATTTCCGTTTCCTCCAAACCAGGGCCAACAAAACAAACCGTGATTTGGAGCAGACATGCTTTCCGGCGGCCGCCATACTCCTATCCGGGGTCATCTCGCCCCATGGTGGCGCTTCAGTCGCAGGCTTGATCAATCTCCTTTACGGGGTCCCTATGCCCCAGCGCTCGAATACAACCTGCAACCTGCCTGCTCCGGAAATCATATCGACAAAACACCAGGTTCCGGAGCATGCCGCCTTCCAGCGCTAATCATTCATACCATCTCCTTTC
>JALGTY010000454.1 GCA_029821145.1 Candidatus Zipacnadia bacterium | reverse complement strand
CCACCAGCTCGACAAAGCCCGTCAGCAGCTCGAAATGGCCGCATCCATGGCTGCCGGCGACCCGGAAGGCGAAGGGAATATAGCCGCGGCCATGGAGGAGCTGGCTGCCGAGGAGGCCAAACTCGCCGAAGGCACCGAAATATGGCATTGCTTCCAGTGCGACCAGCAACACACAGGCAGGTCCCGTTTCGAATTGCAGCCGCCTCTGAAGCAGCTCTGGAGCTTTGAGACCAAGGGACCGGTGCTCGGCTCGCCAGTCGTCAGCGGCGGCCTGGTCTATATCGGATCGCGTGATGGCAACCTTTACGCCGTTGACGCCGTTCGCGGCACCCAGCAGTGGAAGCTGCAGACCGGGGATCAGATTGAGGCGACGCCGGCCATCTCCGGCAAGTTGGTTTGTGTCGGGTCTCACGACGGTGTTGTCTATGCTGCGGATACCATGGGCGGCGCGGTGCAATGGAAGACCCGCCTCGGCAATAGCATTCGCTCTTCGCCTGTGCTGGCTGACGGGCGGCTGTTCGTCGGTGACCACGCCGGCAATCTTACTGCGCTGGCGGTTGAGACGGGAGGCATTATCTGGAACACCGCAACGCGTGGCGAGATCACCGCGAGTCCGGCCATAGCCGGTGAAATCGTCATAGTCGGTTCCTGGGACGGCGAAATCTATGCGTTCGATGCTGCCGACGGCAGTTTGCGCTGGACGTGTTCCACTGCCGGGCCTGTCGCCTCGACACCAACCGTGCAGGGCGAGTACGTTTGCTGCGGCTCCGATGATGCCAACGTGTATGCACTGGCCATCGAGACTGGGGAGATCGTCTGGAAGCGCCCGGTCGGTGGCTACACCCGCTCGTCGGCGGCTGCCACCGAGGACCTCTTCATCATCGGCTGTCATGACGGACGGGTCTATGCGCTGGACCATGACACAGGCGAAGTGGTGTGGCGGGCAGAGACGGAGGACGAAATCCTCGCGTCGGCTGCAATCTGCGGCGGCTTGGTCTATCTGGGCTCGATTGACG
Source organism: Candidatus Zipacnadia bacterium (assembly GCA_029821145.1). GTDB lineage: Bacteria > Armatimonadota > Zipacnadia > Zipacnadales > UBA11051 > UBA11051. Next base: position 1,836 of record JALGTY010000454.1, on the reverse strand, counting down.
GCGCGTTATACGCAATGGAACTCGACAGCGGAAAGATCGTGTGGAAACACGAGACCCTGTATGGCATATACTCATCGCCTGCCATAGTCGGTGATATGCTTTACATTGGTATCGAACATTACTATCTCGCGGCGTTTACCACCACGGATGATGAGACTACCTGACCTTAGCCGAGACATCCCACAGGTGCCGGGCCCCGGAGCCGAAAAGCTCCGCGACCCCCGGCGTGCGAGGCGTATATGGCTTATAGTCGCCACGGTGGCTGCACTTGTGGGCGTCCTGTGGGGGCCTCTGGGCATTGGTGCGCCTGTGAGCGCCATGCGTCGGGATTTCGTTGCCATGAGATACCTGCAAAGCGCCGTCAGCGCCATGGCTGCCAAACCCGTTGACCGTGCCGCAATAGTGGCCATGGTGGACCGGGCGACACAGATCGCGCCTGACAACGGCGTTGTTGCGGAGCAGGCGGGGGGGTTGTATATGTATGCTGGCGCCTACCACAAGGCCGCTGCCTACCTGAGCCGCATTTCAAACCGCGACCTGATGACGCAGATTCACCTCGGCCACTGCCTGCTGCTGTCTGGCCGGCGTGAAGACGGCGCCCGGGTCCTTCACAAGGCGACCGAGGAAGCGCGTCGCAGCAAGATGTCTGGTGCCATCGTCCCCTTCGTCTATGCACTTTACATGAATAACATCGGATACGCTTATGCCGCCGCCGGTGTCGAGTTGGACCGCGCCCACAGCCTCCTCACTGAAGCCCTTCACATCGAGCCCCTGCAGCCCGCCTTCATTGACAGCCTCGGCTGGGCCTATTACCAGAGCCGAGACTACAAGCAGGCGCTGTTTTATCTCGAACGAGCTGTCCGCCTGGCCGGCCCGTTGAATTCCGCAGAGACCTATTACCATCTCGGTGCTGCCTACGCCAGAATGGGCCGCATCCGACTGGCCGCCAAAGCGTTGCTCAGGGCGCTGGAGTACGACCCGAAGTATGAAGACGCCCAATCTGAGCTGCACAAACTCGGCTACACACTGCCGCAGCCGAATCGCGTCTGATCCCAATAGGATGCCTGTTGCACGCCGATGACCAAAGAGCGCGCGGCGTTGCACAAAGGAGTTGCATTGCTCGATGAAGATTTCCAGGCGAGTTGCCAATATAGCGGCCTCACCAACGATGGAGGGTGCCAGGAAAGCCAAGGCCATGCGCGCTGAGGGCAAGGATGTTCTGTCATTCGCTGTCGGCGAGCCCGATTTTCCGACCCCGGCCAACATAGTTGAGGCTGCCAGGCGCGCAATGGACGAGCAGAAAACCAAGTACACCAACGCCTCCGGTATTGACGAGTTGAAGACAGCCGTATGCGATGCCACGAAACGCTCAATTGGCGTCGAGTACGACCCCTCGGAAGTTTGTATCAGTAATGGCGCCAAACATGCCCTTTCGAACCTCTTCGGGACACTGCTGGATCCCGGAGACGAAGTATCAGCTACGCGGACCTGATTAAGATATATGACGGCAAGCCGGTCGAGGTTCTCACCAGCGACGAGAACGATTTCCAGCCCGACATGAATCAGGTCGCCGACGCCATCACTGACAAGGTCGTGGCAATCTGCATCAACAGCCCGAATAACCCGACCGGCGGTGTGCTCTCTGAGCAGTCAATCCGCGACCTGGCTTCTCTGGCTCAGGAAAGGGACCTTGTTCTCATATCAGACGAGATCTACAAAGACATTCTGTACGACGAGCGGAGCTACATGAGTCCTGCCGCTCTGCCGGGAATGAAAGAGCGCACCATCGTTATTGACGGTGTAGCCAAGAGCTATGCCATGACCGGCTGGCGTATC
>JALGTY010000453.1 GCA_029821145.1 Candidatus Zipacnadia bacterium | reverse complement strand
TCAGCGGCGTTGCCTCCCTGCTCCAGGATGCGCGCGCCAACTCTGGCTGCTTCTGCCGGTCCGGCCGCCACCCCGCCGCGTTCCGACGCGACTTCATTGCCTTCAATCATCATTGACACCTCGATAGGAACGAGAAGATACTTGGTGCTATCGCAGGGGTCCATACTATCAGAGTGTTTTCCCAGAGGGGGACTTCTCCACTCAGGTCATGTTTCCCTCCTCGATCTTGCGGTCGCCAGGGCAATAGGTTATCATCTATCACCGTGTCATAGAAGCGGCACAATACACAGCAAATAAGAAGAGATAACTGATGAACTTATGTGACTGTCATTGCCACACCGAGCGCTCTGATTGCGCTGAGGACGTGACCTTGCAGTGGTATGCGGAAATTGCTCGTAACACCTCCGCCGTATTTGCCATTACTGACCACAGCGCCCACATCTACTATCCACAAGGTGCCAAATGGGCTTTCTGGACCGATGAGGCGCGCGAAGTGTTTGACGAGCACCAGCAGTGGGGCGACGCGCAACTCGATTGGTATATCGCCGACGTTCGGGCCGCACAAGCGGGCGGGATGCTTCTGGGCATCGAGCTAGACGTCTTCCTCGATGGCACGCCAGTATGTAACGAGGACCGGCTGGGTGATTTTGACATATTGCTGGGAGCGGCGCACACCTTCCCGGCGCTGCAGCACGACGCCGAGCCGCACCAGGTCGAGACGGAACTGAAGGTCATGATCCAGCGGCTTGCAGCCTGGGAGATAGATGTCCTGGCGCATCCGTTCCGACCTCTGCGGCTCAAGAACTACGCCATCAGCGACGACTTGATCGAATGGGTCGTGGACTTTGCCGGAGAGCATGATATTGCGCTGGAGATCAACTCGCACAGCATCTGCCGGGATGAAGATATCTGCATGGCGCGGCTGGCCTACGAGCAAGGCGTGGCAGTGGCCGTCGGCACCGATAGCCATCGCAAGGCGGAATTCGGCGATTTCTCGTATCATTGTGAAGTCGCTGATGCTATCGGCGTCGCGGCATCTGAACTCTACTGGCGTCCAACACCAGCGGCGATGCAGGCGGCCAAGTAAGACGCCCCCGAGAACAATCACCGGAAAGCAGGGATTTGATTGGCTAAGCGAACACGCACCAGTAAGTCACCCAAGAAACACCCGACATTGGCCGCTGCGGTGAAGCTTCGGCCCAAGCTTGTGCAGTGGCGTCGTCATCTGCACCAGTACCCGGAGCCGAGCATGCAGGAGTACGAGACGGCAGCTTATGTGGTCGAGCAGTTGCGCGAGATCGGCCTTGATGAGATCAAGACCGGCGTCGGCGAAACAGGCGTCACGTGCATGGTGCGCGGTACCAAGGGTCGGAAGACCGTGGCCCTGCGCGCCGATATGGACGCGCTGGAAATTGAAGAGGAAAGCGATGTGGAATATGCCTCCCGCAAGCCGGGCCTGATGCACGCCTGCGGGCACGATGGCCACACCGCCTGCCTGCTGGGTGTGGGTGCGATCCTGGCGGGAATGGGCAGTAAGCTCCCCGGGAACGTGAAGCTGATTTTCCAGCCGGGCGAAGAGGGAGCCGGCGGGGCGCTGAAGATGATACAGGACGGCTGCCTGCAATCGCCCAAGGTTGCGGCCATCGCCGGCTTGCATGTGGACACCGATACAGACAGTGGGACTATTGCGATCCCGCGCGGGTACGTGTGCGCCCAGACCGATGACATTGATATGACGGTGCACGGCCAGAGCGGACATGCCGCCGCCCCGGACAAAGGCGTGGACGCCATTGCGGTCGCCAGTCAGGCGCTGATCGCCGTGCAGCAGTTCGTCGCCCGCCATACCAGTTCCACCGACCGCAAGCTGGTGACCTTCGGGACTATCGAGGGCGGCACGCGGCGCAATATCCTGGCCGACAGCGTTAACCTGGAGGGTACAATTCGCAGCCTTGAGCCGGAGGGGCGCGAGGCGATTCTCAGGTTCCTCAAGCATGATTTGCGCAAGCTGGTCGGGGCGATGGGTGGGCGTCTGACCGTGCGCATCATGGAAGGCTATCCGCCGCTGGTGAACGATGATCCAATAGTTGATGCGGTTGAAGCGGCGGCCGTCGAAATTGCGGGGAGAGCTTCTGTCGTTCCGCAGAATAAGGCAGGACTTGGCGGGGAGGACTTCGCCTATTTTTCCACCGAGGGCGAGATTCCGGTTGCAATGGTTCACCTCGGCATCCGCGACGAGAAGAAGGGCTTCACCTCGCCCGGGCACAGCACCACCTTCGATTTTGATGATGGGAAGGTCTTGCCCATTGGGGCTGCACTGCTCGCCCAGAGCGCCGTCCGCATGCTCGGCGGCTAGTTGCGCTGCTAGCGGATGCTGGAAGGCATGCTGCGTGTCGTCGCCAGTTGTACTGCAGGAGATGTGAATGTTGTTCTCCCACTAGTATATACAGCACCTGAGTCACCTACTTTTTTCATCTTTTTTGCGGTACAGCAAAAAAAGTTGGTGCGGAGCGTTCGAAAGGCAACGGCAGCCCTCATCCCCGGCCTCACCCAGTCCTTTGGAGTGGGTACCCGCTACAGGGAGAGGGGAGAACGGCAAGAGCAAATGGAGTCGGGCTGGAAGCCCGACC
>JALGTY010000452.1 GCA_029821145.1 Candidatus Zipacnadia bacterium | reverse complement strand
TCGGGGTCAGCCACGCTCAGATCCAGTTCCCCATCCCGCAACGCTTCCGCCATGATCAGGCACGGCCGGTCAACCGCTTTGATCTGCAGCGCTTCAGTGGCGACTGACTGCGGATCGACGTCCTGCGGGACAAAGAACACACAGTTCCATCGGCGGGCCCCGGTGTGCCAGACGATGTGGGCGGCTTCGTCGCACTGAATGACCAGGTAAGGCGGTTCGGCCGCAAGCTGCTGCATCGCCTCAGGGGTCGCGCGGACTACCAGCACATATTCATAGCTGGCGTTCTCGGGGGCCTTGCCGTGATCAATCCACGCCGTCAGGAAATCTCCTTCTGTGTCCGTCGTATCGAACATGTCCCGGTTCTTCTGGGGCTTGCGTGCCACAGTCACATTCTGCCCCTCGGGCACGTAGTAGCCAGTCTGCTGAATGTCGAGGAACCAGTGGGGCTTGGCCTCGTCAAGCGCTCGTTCCTCCGGGAAAGCAGTGAAGTCCGCCCCATCAAGAGCTGTGGGGATGAACTCACCCTCTTCGTTCTTGGAGAGGCCTTTCTGACACAGCGTTGTCTGCGTAGGATACTCCGCCTCATCACAGGAGATGTCGGAACCCAGGCAGAGAATCTGGTCGTCGTTGAAGAACCAGCTCTTTCTTCCGGTGAGGGTTTTCTTTCCGGGCATCGGCTGGTTCAGAATCATGCCGTAAGTGCCCTGCTGACCTTGATTGGACAGCCCGCCCACGAAAGTCTCGACCGAACGTACAGAGGTCCAGCCCTTGTCTATGGTCCTCAATGGCAGTTGCGGGGCGGTGATGCCCTCGTAGCGTCGCCAGTCCCATCCGGCCGCCTGCCGGCCACTTGCTTCCGCGGTGACGGGATCTCCGCCCGCGAGGATTTCGAGATACCCCAGGCCCTGGAAAAGGCCGAAGCAGTTGCGCTGCGCCTGTCTCTCGCTACCCCAGACATACTTGCTCTGGCCCTTGAGGCTGGCGAGCCAGTTGTCGCGGCGGTGCAAGAGCAGAGCCGCGTATGGCATCACCCAAGTCCCATTCGGCTCCGGCTCCGGCTTGATGCCCAGACTGCCATATGGTTCATTATTGACTGCATCAGGCACGAAACGCAGATACGCCGCTGCTACTTCCACATCAATTTCCTGCTTGCCATCGGGGGTACCACAGCGCGCCAGAACGTCCAGCGCTTGCACTCCGCGGGGAGCGATGACGCCGTAACCGGGTGCGAAGGGACTGCGTCCTTTGAGCGCCAGTGGCAAATCACGCTGATTGGCGTATATGCGCTGTGCGAGCATTGCTCGCCGGAGCCGCTCATGCGCTTCCGCGCTCAGTTGCCAGGGCGTGTCCTTCAGCTCTTGGAACAGTGGCGGCAGGTTTATGAAGGCGCCCTGGGCGTAGGAGTGGTAGTGACCTGCGTGATGGTACGCGCAACCGTCAATCTTGAAGCAGCTTGTTGGTTGCAGCATTGACCGCTCCAGCATCGCCTTGAAGGCCCGCAGCCAGCGGACCTGCTCGGCCGGCTCAACCTGCATGAGACACTGGCGCAGCAGGCAGGGAACGTACAGGTTGTAGAAGTCCATGCTGGAGGGGGCCTTGCCCTCGGCGAAGAGCGCGGCGCTGCCGTAGGTGTAGAGAAGGAAGTGGACATGCGGCTGTAATCTCCCCTCCTGTGCAAGGACATCACGCATCAGGAAGACGGCGTTGGCCCACGACCCTCCGACCCACCAGTTCCACTTGAATCCCGACCCGGCCTGAAAAACCTGGTCATGGAGATGGTCGGCAAGCAGGAGGAAGGCCTCAGCCAGCCGGTGGCGTTGGTCAGCATCATTGCTGGCCCGATATGCCTTGGCGACCTGATATGCAAGGTGGCTCATGGACGCAGGGGTCTGCATGCCAAACGCCTTGGGGCCGTGCTCGTCGGACAAGTAGTGAATATCCTTGTAGCCGAAGTCGCCGGGCGCTGTGATGTATTGATAGTGGGCGTCAATGCCGGGGCCACGCACACCGTGCTCATCGCGCACAATGCCAAGCCCCTTGACCTTATCACAAAGCTCCTTCACCTGTGCTTCCTCAATGCCTGGCCCTTCATCGGGGCCTAACAGCTTGCGAATGCCTGCCAGTTGGGCCTCAGTCACGCGCTCGGGCTTCGGGAAGCGCTGTTCGTCCGGCACAGGCGGCCGCCACTGGGCCGTTTTCTCGGGGATGACCGAGTTGCCGCCATAAGTAAGCGTGTTGTACTTGATGAAATCCAGGAACACAGTGCCTCTTGCCACCTGGCTCGGCGCGACGATGCGGATGTTGTCCACCTCCGACGTCGGCTTGCCGTCCGGGAACTGGTGATAGTAGAGACGCCCCTGCCGCCAGCCGGTGAAGTTCAGCGGAAACCGGAAGGCGCCGGTCACTTCCTCTCCCTCGCGGAACTCAAAGACTAGCGCATCTGCAATTGGCTCTTCCATATACACCCATACGGCGAAGGAGGCCTTGCAGTGGTAGCCACCGACGCGAGCGACGTCCCCGATGCCGTGGCGAATGACCAACTCGTCGCCCTTGGCCCAATCCCAGCGCAATGAATTGCTGGCCTGCTTGCTGTGCCACGGACTGATGCTCAAACTCTCCGCTCGGCTC
>JALGTY010000451.1 GCA_029821145.1 Candidatus Zipacnadia bacterium | reverse complement strand
CTATCAACAGCTTGCTGACAAGTCAAGGTGTCGACCCAGAGGACAGTCCCCCTACACCCACAGTGGGCAGAGGCTCAGTCGTTGGCTGATATCAGCGGAGGACCGGCTAGTCTTGATCTGGTTCGCGGGCGGTTATGTCACCCAGGTCAATGGTCTGGCCCGGTTCGGGGGTGATCCATTTATGGAAGAGCGTCTGGTAAGAGCCGCGAGGACGGGCCGACACAGCGTATTTCAGGGCGCCTATGAGTCCTTCAAACACCCAGTTGCCATCTGCGTCTGTGACTGTTTCTTGCTGGAGCCTGGCGCCCCGCTCGTAGAGCTCGCGATAGTATCTCGGATTAACGGGCTCTGGCAGCATGCGGTTTACCTCAAGCGCGACCTCGTGGTCGGCCATTGGCCGGCCCTCGGGGTCAAGTAGGCGGCCTTTTACTTTGCCCAGGGGCTCGAGGACCAGGTTCGGCTCAAAGCCCCAGTCGGGGTCAATGCCCGCCTCGGCGGCGAACAGGGGCAGCTTTGGGTGCATGGCAAGCAACGTAACCTTATCCATTCGCAAGGGCACGGGTGGTCCCGGCACTTCCAGGAGCCCCGGTGGTGGTGGGCCAGCAGGCTCCGGTGGTGGTGGCGGTGGCAGTGGGCCCGGACGTCCCGGGGCTGGTGGCGGCGGTAAGAGGCCCATAGGGTCTCGCCGGTAGGGAATACCGGTCAGCTCAAAGCAGCCCAGATCATCAGTCACTGCTTTGACGCCGCTGCCGAGTTCCAGCACGGTGCATCCGGGTATAAGCTCGCGTTCGGCATCCATCACGATACCGCGAACAGTACGCCCTGCCATGTCCACAACCGCCGCACCCAGGTCGCGCTCTTCGGCGGCATTGAGTATCACGCTCTGAGGCCATTCTGTGCGGGATAGATACTCCCAGGCATCGCCAGTGACGCGGAGGCGGAGTTGGGTGCCTGCCGGCAGCGGAGCAATGGCGAAACGACCATCGCCGTCGGTGACCGAGGTCAGCAGGACAGCCCGGGAGGCCGGGGCGTACAGGCATGAGACAGATACCTCCGGGAGGCCCCGGCCGTCCGGAGACTCAACGGTCCCGGTCAAGGTGGCTCCCTCTTCGAGGACGACCTGGAGTTCGTCAGTGATCTCTCGCAGAACTGCGCGGCGGGCCAGCCCTCTTTCTTTGGCCAGGATCAGGAGAGTCGCAGGCAATTCCCAGGAGCCGACGGTGATCTCAAAGCGTCCCGGCTCAGCGGCGAGTTTGGGCTGGAAATCAGTGCCCAGCACTGCGACCTGAATGCCCGCCACCGGCTGCCCGGAAGGATCCAGGGCCACACAGGCGACAGTACGCCGCCTCCAGAGGCGGAAGTCAATGCCGGCTATGGTCTGGCCGGTGATAACGTCAACATGAACATCATAGGCATGCATGCCTGCCGGAGGTTGACCACGAGCCGGAGGTTCGTCCAGGCCCTCGGCGGACAGGGCGTTCTTGCCAGGCGGCAGGCGGAAAGTGTATTGCCCGTTTTCATCGGTTTGCGCGTTTTGCGCCACGTCTCCCGAAAGTGGGCGTGCCGGACCATACGCGTGCATACGAATTCGGGCCAAGGGCTGCCCGGTCTCCGCGTCGGTTACCGTGCCGGTTACAAAGCCGCCGCAGACAAGCTGAAAATCCATGTTCTCGATGCTCTGCGGGGCGGCAAGCTCGACGTGTTCGTGAGCCGCCGCCGTCCAACCGTCGGGCGCATCCAGGCACACGTTGTAGGTGCCATGGGGCAGCCGACAGAGGCGGTAACGGCCCTGCTGGTCAGTCACAGTCTGCGCATAGAACAGACCCCGCGGCTGATGACACCATACCTTCAAGCCGGCCACCGGCTGCCCTTCGCGCTGCACAATGCCTGAGATGACTGACTCCTGGTGGAGTACTATCTGCAGGTCGTCAATTCTGCCATCCAACTCATAATTCAGCGTCTGCTGTGCATATCCGGGGCCGCTGGCGGTGAGTGTGAGGCGTTCGCCTTCAGGCAGGCCGCGGAAAACGAAGCTGCCCTGAGCGTCGGTGGTCGTGTGCATGAGCCCGTTGACAAACAGCCAGATACCCGGCCCTCTCAGCCTCTCCAGCCCGATCGTAGCGCCAGGAAGCGGCTCGCCATCGGCATTCCGTACGGTGCCTCTGGCGACTGTTTCTGTGCTCAGCCGGATTACCAGTTTCTCGTTGCCATCGGGCCGGATGTAGCCGGGGCCCAAGCCGAAGCCCGGCTTGACGGCTCCCACGCGGCGGAAATCGGTAATCCGGCCTTCGTAGTCCATTTGGAGGATGAAGCTGCCGTGATCGCCCGTTGTTGTCTCGGTCGTCACCAAGCGGGACCAAGTCTTCCTGACACCCCAGTTGGCGAATACTCTGGCCCCTGCGGTGGGCTGGCCGTCAGGAGTCAATACCGTGCCTGTGATGGTGAGGGTTTCTGCTTGGGCGAGTGTGCAGAAAAACATCCCCAGGAGCAGCGCAGCAGTCACGAAGCATATGAAGGTCAGCCGCGGTGTTGACATCGGCGCTCACACTCTCTGATAGGAGTTGACATTTTACACGCAATAGATTGGTTGTCGGGCTGGAAGCCCGACCTACGCGATGGGTGAAAGGCATTGTCAGGCTAG
>JALGTY010000053.1 GCA_029821145.1 Candidatus Zipacnadia bacterium | reverse complement strand
TTGAGACCAAGGCAGGCACTGCCGCCGCGCTGGCCGAGGTGGTGGTTGACGCCACCGGCGACGGCGATATCTTTGCCTGGGCGGGCTGCGGATTTGACAAGTCCGACCAGTCCATCGGTCTCGATTTCCGCATCGGCGCCGTGGATGTCGCGAAATGGCAGGCTGCCCGAGAAAATGCCCCTGACGAATGTGCTGACATCATGCATGACATCCACCAGCTTTGCGACTGGGGCGGGCCATTTGAACTCGGCGCGGTGCTGACTGCCGAGGGTGTGGTGTGGGGCAACAACGGGCTGCGTGTGGCCGATGCGCTCGACCCCCGCGCGCTTTCCGACATAGACATCCAGGCCCGCCTGAAGATCCGCAAGGCCGTGGAGATCCTTCGCGCACGCATGCCCGGGTTTGCGAACGCCTGGCTCATTGACACGGCTTCCCAGGTCGGGGTACGCCGTTCCCGTCGCCTCGCCGGAGTGTATGCGCTTACCCAGGAAGATGTTGCTCAACACGATTTCCGCCATCCGCAGGTTATCGGGCGTGGCAATGACTTCAGGCGTGAGGGCATTGCTTACGATATTCCTTATGGCGTGCTGGTGCCGCAGGAAATGGACGGTCTGCTTACCTGCGGCCGCTGCGTTTCCTGCGATGATGAGGCTTTGGAGCCGGTGCGCGTCATCCAGGTCTGCTGGGTTACGGGTCAGGCGGCCGGCACTGCCGCAGCGCTGGCGGCGCAGGCCGGCGTGTCACCGCGCGATCTGCCTATCGCCGATTTGCAGGAGACACTCCGCGGCCAGGGCGTCGCCTTTGCTGATTGAATTACCTGCAACAGGACTTCGCCATTAGCAGCGGATTTCATCAACACATATCCGTAAAGGAGCGAACAATGAAGCTCTCAGTAATGCTATTTCCGTTTCACAACGACCTCAAAGACGGCTCACTTTCGGCTTTGAACCTCGTCGAGAGGCTGTACGCCCTCGGTGTCCGTGCGCTCGAACCGATGCTGCGCAACACCGAGGATGAGCCGGCCATCTGGGACCAGTTGCAGGCCGCCGCTGCGGATTTTGGAATGTCATACTCCTGCGTTGACGCCGGTGCCAATCTCATCGGCGAAAGCGATTCCGACCGCGCCGAGGCACTGGATACAGTGGCGCGGGGAGTCGAAATGTGTGCCGAGCTCGACTGCCCGGTGCTGCTCATCCCCGGCAGTCGCCCCGCCCCCGGCATGAGCAATGAAGAAGGGCGAAAGATGTACTCTGAAATGCTGGCCAAGGCCGCACAACGCACGACCGACGCCGGCGTTACGCTCACCATTGAGGACTTTGGCGTCTATCCGGAATTCGCCTGCCACTCATCCCACGTACTGGAGGTCGTCACAGGTGCAGGCCCGGAGATTAAGGTCACCTGGGACAATGGCAATTTCCTGCTGGCGGATGAGTTGCCTGCCGACGCTTACCAGCCGCTGCGCAGCCGCACTGTCCACGTCCATATCAAGGACTGGCTGCCGCCTCCACCCGACAGCGACCAGGGTATTGTCACGCCCTCCGGCAAGCGTTGGGTTGGCGCTCATATTGGCCATGGCGAGGCGCAGGTAAGAGAGAGCCTGGAGCTTCTGCATGCCGCCGGCTATGACGGGTGGATATCGCTGGAAGTCGGCGTTGCGCCGGCACTGGAGGCTGCGGTCATCGGCGCCAACTACTGCAGCGGAGTCTGGAATTCGCTGTAAGCCCCTACCAGCTCTCTACTCCAGCTCCCCGCACTCATACATGACTATCGCGCACACTGCAATAGCTGCGGTCTCCGTGCGCAGTATGCGGCTGCCAAGGCCCACTGGAGTTAGACCGGCTTCCGCAGCCATTCCCGCTTCCTGCTCGGTGAAGCCGCCTTCCGGGCCGACGAAAACGGCCAGCCTCTGCCGCGACTTCAGTTTGCTCATCGCCTCCGCAAGGCTGCTGTGATCTGCCCCGGCCAGAGTCTCATCGAAGAACAATCCCGGGCTGTCGGAGGCTTCCCAGTCCGCCAGAGCCTCGGCAAATCCGACCGGCTCAGTCACCTGCGGCGCAGTAGCGCGCATGCACTGCCGCGATGCCTCTTGCACGATCTTTTCCCAGCGCTGCAGCTTGCTTCCGGCGCGCTTGTCATCGAGTTGCACCACGCTACGCGCCGTGAGAACGGGCACGATCCTGCTCACACCTAACTCGGTGCACTTTTGCAGTATGAGCTGGAAGCGCTTCCCCTTCGGCAGGCCCTGATAGAGCGTCAACTCTACAGCCGGCTGCTGGCGGGCCTCTGCCTGCTCCAGCACCTGCCCGGTCAGCACTCTGTCGCCTACCTGCGTAATCTCTGCCAGATACTCGGTGCCGGTTTCCGGGTCAATGGCATAGAACCTCTCCCCGACACCGCGCCGCAGCACCACGCTGAGGTGGTGGAAGGCATCGCCCTTCACCTCAATTCGCTCGCCGTCAACTGCGCTTGTCTCAACCAGAATCCGCGGCGCAGCCATCCCATCAACCCATCTTATCGCGCATTATGAGAGCTCTGTTGCCTGCTTCACTGTCACCCAGCACCACCATTCATCTTCGCAATATCTGTCGGCGATCGCCAGCTTCGCTGCCGTAATTGCCTTGGTCACATCGTTCTCCGACCGGCTGGTGAATCCGGAGATTATGTAATATCCGCCGGGCCTCAGAAGCGTGGCAGCATTGGCCGCCTGCTCTGCCACCACCTGCCCAGTGACATTGGCCACTATCAGATCGCGCGGCCCGTTTACGCCTGCCAGGCTCTCACCAAGCCGCGCCTCGCACCGTTCGGCCACATCGTTTTTCACGACGTTCTCAGCGGTCACCTTTATGCACACCGGGTCGTTGTCTATGGCGAGCACGGTACTAGCTCCCAGCTTGCACGCAGCAATGGTCAATATGCCCGATCCACAGCCGAAATCTATGACATCGTCACCGGGCCGCAGGTAATTCTCCAGCGCCACCATGCACATCTGGCTGGCCGCATGTGCGCCGGTGCCGAAGGCCATGCCGGGGTCAATGCAGATCACAATATCGTCAGGCCGGGGCTGGAGAGGGCTCTTTGGGTCGGGCCACGATAGCCACGAGGGCAGGATCACCAATCGCTTGCCGACTCGTATCGGCCGGTAGTGTTCCTTCCACGCCTCCGCCCAGTCCTGCTCATCAACCCAGTCCGCCTCCAGCGTCACTTTGGCCGGTGCGACGAGCCCCGGAGGGATTCGCCGCAGTCCGGCCTCCAGTTCGGCCTGTGTCTTTTCGACATCTGCTTCCTCGGAGGTGTACGCCTGATGGACCAGGCCGGCGGGAGTGGTGACGATACTGATGCCACGGAACAGTTGTTGCAGGATCGCGCTCACGGCTTCGGAAGCCTGTGGCGGGGCAGTTACTGAAAACCGTCGCCAGCGCATCCCGCGTCACCTCTGGATCCGACTTGGGTCAGCACTGTTGCTTGCGTGTGGCCGCAGGTTCGTTGAGGTGGATTACTCTCCGCCGAAGGCCTTCCTTACGCGGTCGAAGATGCCGGAGCCGGCAGGTGGATTCAATTCGGTGCCCTCTTCGCGGGCCAATTCGTGCAGAAGCTCTATCTGTCGCTCTGTCAGTTGAGTAGGGGTGTTGACCCGCACCGAGATCACCTCATCCCCGCGTCGGCTATTTCGCAAAGACGGCAGTCCCTGGCCGCGCAGGCGCAGCTCCTCGCCGGACTGGATGCCGGCTGGTATCTGGAGTTCTTCGTTGCCCTCCAGTGTCGGGACGGTGACGGTGTCACCAAGCGCCGCCTGGGCGAAGCTGATGTCCAGAGACATGTACAAGTGGTTGCCGTGCCTGGTGAATACTTCATGGTCGGCGATGTTAACTCGTACGTACAGATTCCCGGGAGGCCCGCCGTCTGCGCTCACAGCGCCCATCCCCGCGTATTCCAGGTGCTGGCCGTCCTTGATGCCGCGCGGGATCTCTACTCCAAGTTGTTCGGTCGTCCGTGCCACGCCGCTCCCGCCGCAATCCGGACATGCGTCCTCAATAATCTCGCCAGTGCCTCCGCAGTCCGGACAGCTCACGATCGTCACCATGCTCCCCAGTATGGTTTCTTGCCGCTGCCGCACCTGACCGTGGCCTCCGCATGTCGGACACGTAACCGGTTTGCTTCCGGCCGCTGCTCCGCTGCCCCTACACGCCTCACATCGCGCCATACGCTCGTACGTCAGGTTGCGCTCGGCGCCGGTGAGCACCTCCTCCAGTTCGATATCCACCTGTTGTTCCAGGTCACGGCCAGGGCTGGCCCAACGCCCACGGCCCATATTACTGAAGCCAAACGCCTGGTTGAAAATGTCGAAGATACTGCCCATGCTGCCGTCAAAGCCGAAATCAAAAACGCCGCCCGCATCGTAGCGGCGACGTTTCTGCTGGTCAGACAGCACGGCATAGGCCTCGCTGATTTGCTTGAATCTGTCAGTCGCCTCCGCCGAGCCGCCGTTGACGTCAGGATGATATCGCCGGGCGAGCTGCCGGTAAGCTTGTTTGATCTCCTGGCCGTCGGCGTCGCGGCTGACGCCGAGCACTTCGTAGTAATCCATGAGACCTTTCAGTCATGCCTCCTGCTGCGGCCGGTGGCCAGGCCGCTAGTCTTCTTTCTCTTCGTCCTCGCCATCTTCTTCCTCATCTTCCTCGTCATCAATATCATCAATGGCGGCACTGAGAAGCTGGGCGTCATCATCGCTCGCTTCCTCTTGCTCGGCTTCCGGCGGCAGGGCATCTTCTATATGCACGTACCCGGCGGCGATCTCGTGCAGCGCGATGGTAGTGGGGTTCTTGCTGTCGACCGCCACACATGGCTTGGCCCCGGCCTTGAGCTGGCAAGCGCGTTTGGATACTGCAACGACTATCGCGTATCTGTTTCCTATGCGGTCCACTAGATCCTCAATAGGGAATGGCCGTTCCACGTGGTATCTCCAATCCTCGCCATAGGCCCAGCTGGCGACACTTGCCAGAGTTTATTCATCAGGCAAACAAAAAGGGCGCGACAATTGCACGTACAATCGTCCCGCACCGAAACGGTCGGCGGATATCCTCTGGTACATGCCCGCGAACCGACATGGCAGGCTATCTTAGTAGTTTACAGCTGGTCACTAAGCATCGGCCGCCCTTATCTGCCTTCGTGAGTTCGTATCATACATTATGAAGCGCTTCTTGTCAATTGCTTCCTCAGATGATCTTGTGACGTACCGGCAAACATCTTCCCTCAATTGATTCTGACCAGGGGAGGTCTGAAGACCTCTAATGGCGAAGTGATATACACGTTACTGACTTTCAGGCACATACGACAGGAGCCAAACAATGGCCAATACCAAACAATTTCGTGGCATGACGTGTCACAGGCTCGGTAATTCCGGACTGTGGGTCTCAGAAGTCGGCTTGGGGCTTTGGAAATGGGGCTACCCGGAGTACGACAAGTCGCGCGTCGGCGAATACTTCGGCTTTCAGATTCTCGACCGCGCACTGGAATTGGGTGTTTTCCACTGGGACACAGCCAATTCCTACAACGCCGGCGCCGCCAACTCCGAGCGCCTGCTGGGCAGCTATTTCTCAAAGCGGCCGCAGACCGTGCGCGACCAGGTGATGCTCGCCACCAAGGTCAGCAACAATTCCCGCGAGGAATACGAACTCGGCCCGTACCCGCAGAACCCGGACAGATTCACGCCCAACCAGAGCGGTGGCTCGCGCCTCTACCTCATGAACGAGGTCGAGCGCTGCCTGCAGAGAATGTGCGTGGACCACATTGACCTGCTCTACCTGCACAGTCCGGATACCTGGGACGACTCCGGCGAGTGGATCACGCCCTTGGAAGAGACCTGGTCAACCATGGACGACCTCGTCACCCAGGGCAAGGTCCGCTACCTGGCGGTATCTAACCACAGCGCCGCGCAGGCCCAGCAGGTCATGGATGTCCTCGACCAGGTTGGCAAGGACGCCTCCCGCAACGTCGTCGCCATCGAGAACTGCTACAGCCTGGCCGAGCGCTCCAATGTCGCATCGGATGATGAAGGCGACGAGCAGGCGTTCCTGGACTTCTGCAAAAAGCGCAACCTCAGCATCGTGCCCTTCTTCCCGCTGGCAGGCGGCCTCTTGACCGGCCGCTACACCAAGCGCAATCTGGACACGGTCGAGGGCCGGCTCACCAGTGAGGCCATTGGCCCCCGTTTCCTGACCGATGAGCGGCTCAAGCTCGCCGGCAGAGTCGCCCGCATGGCCAAGGAAAAGGGTTGTTCGCCGGCCCAGCTTGCCATCGCCTGGCTGCTCAAGCGCCCGCAGGTCGCCTCTGTCATCGCCGGCGTCACCAAGATGGAGCATCTGGAGGACAACGTCGGCGCAATCAATGTCACGCTGTCGCACGACGCGATGGCAAAGCTGGACAAAGCCAGCCGCTAGCCACGACAGAGCATCGCCGCGTGAAAAGAATAATGGATTGCGTGGGTCTGGCATCCCGTAGGCCCTGCCGTGTTCGCCCTGAGCTTGTCGAAGGGAGCTTGTCGAAGGGAGCTTGTCGAAGGGCAGCCCGACACCGAAAATCGTGAGGCCCGCTCATCAGCGGGCCTCACTCTTGTTTAGGACTTTACGAAGCTCGAACCCACGAACGCGGAAATAGCACCAACTCGCCACTCACACCGCCAGACGCTGGAGGCGCTGCTTCAACCTCAGGAGCTTCTGACGGGCTCGCAAGGCTACTTGCAGATCAGGGTGCGTCGCTTCTAACTCCCACTGTCCGCGGTCCATCACCGGCTCCACGACGTACACCAGCCCACCCATGACCGGCGGCAGCTTTTGGATGTACTGCGCGACCCGGACTGGCCGCAGTGCTGCGCCGACATCGTGGAATGTCGCTTGGGCGGTCTGTTCGGCTTGCATGATCTGCATCATGCGGGCGAACTGGCGCTCGGCCCATTCGTCGCCCGCCGCACGCATCAACTGCCAGTGGCTCAAGGCGGCATCCATATCGTCGGGCCCGTTGCGCAGCATGTGGGCCAGACCGATGTTGCCGTGCAGCACCGGGCTTTGAGGGTCAATGCGAAGTCCTTGTGTGAAATAGTGAATAGCGGTAGAGAGCATTCGCCGGGCTTTTTCCATCACTCTATTGCTTGCAGCCGACTCGCCCGCAGAACGCCCCGCCTGCGCCTGCTCATATAGATCCTGGCCCTGTCTGGCGTAGATCAACGCCAGGCTGTTGTTGGCATCCACGCTGGTCTCAAGTTGTACCAGCCGGCGGAAAGCCTTCATGGCATCGTCTATCTGACCAAGGTGATAGCAGACCATCCCCAGGTTGTTGAAAACGTCCGGGTCCGCGGAGGTGTGAGCAGCCGCCTTCTCGAGGTGAGTCCGAGCGCGTCTGAATAAGCGCCGGGCTTCGGGAATCAGCTCATCCCGCCCCAGGCCGCGATCCTCCTGGACCCTTGTGGCGGCGGCGGCAAAGGTAGTGCCTGCGCACAAGTGAGCACCGGAGTCTGCGGGCATGAGCTTCGCCGCCTCCTCGAAATGCTGAGCGGCGAGATCGGGCTCACCGGCCAGGTAGTACGCCAGCCCGAGGTTGAAGCGCGCTTCGGCTGCAATGCCCTCCTTATGGGTCAGGTTTTGCTCAAATGCCTGTGTGCTGGCCCTCAGTGCGCTGTGGAACATCTCCTGTTCTGTGGGGTTCATATCCCGCTTGCGACGCTCCAGAGCGACCATCAACTGCGTCACACCGAGGTCGAACAGCAGTTGGACGTCATCGCGGCGTCCCTCCTCCAAGCCTTTGAGGATGGCGAGGGCGTCCTCCAATCGGCCAACGGCCACCGCAGCACGGGCGGCATTGACGGTGCCGGCCACGCTCTCGGACGCGACCTGCAAAACGCGCTGGAAATACTCGTCGGCCTGCTCGTAATTGCCCAGACGCCATTCAAGGGCTCCCAGACTGGTCAGTGCGTCGGCATTATCGGGCCTCTGTGCGATGGCCATTTCCTCGTATTCTCTGGCCTGTCCGTACTCTCCCGTCGCCTCCCAGGCCACGGCCGCGTTATGCCATCCCACCCCCAGCAGGGGGTCGTCAGCAGGCACGTCGTGAAACAGACCTATCGCCTCTTCCTCGCGCCCCAGATGAATCTGCACGCATCCCTGATTGATTGTTGCACCTGCGTGGCGTGCGTCAAGCCGCCTGGCCCGCTTCAGGACCCTTTCAGCCGTACCGTAGTTTCCCCTGACAGCCAGCAAAGCCCCGAGATCACTTGCGATGTCGGGGTTGACGGGCGCGAATTGGGCCGCGGCGGCCAGATTGACGATCGCCGTCTGCGGATCATTCTCATCGAATGCCAGCACTCCCAGGTTGGCCTGGGCATGGGGGTACAGCGGCTGCTCGGCTAGCGCCAGTTGCAGGTAGGTCCTTGCGTCCGCCGCGTTGCCAAGCTGCATCTGCCGCACGGCCATGTTGTTCAGCGCCCGCGCACCGGCAGTTTGCAGTACGCCTTCCAGCGATGAGGGTATCTCGGCATCAGTTGGCATCTCAGCCAACAGTGTGCCGAGGTTGGCCAGGCTCATGGGATCATCCGGCTGCTCGGTCAGAGCATCCGCCAGCGCCTCGGCCGCCTGTTGCCACTGCCCTTGTTCCGCCGCTGTGGCTGCCACGACGTTCAGGAGTTGCGGACTCGAGCCCGCCGCAGAGCGCACCTGTGCCAGGCACTTGACCGCCTCCTCGCTGGCTCCGCGTAGATAGTGAGCGATGCCCAGGTCCGTAAGTTCCTCCGGTTCAGAGCTATTCAGCAGCAGCCGCCTGGTCCGCTCCGCGCGCTGGTTGAGCAGCGCACGCCAGTGATTCGCCACAGTCCTATGCCACTCCCTGAGCAGAAAATGGAACGCGAACCGTGGGATGGCAATTGCCAGGTATCCGAGGGCTGCGCCGCCGAGGCCGCCGATGCCGAGGGTAAGCCATGCCCTTTCCATCGAAACGCCCCTGGCATACAAGATCCCAAGGCCCGCCCCAATCACTACGCCGGCTGCAGTGGTAAGCAACCTGCTCCGACGCCGCGGCAACACTGCTCGTATTCTCCCAGCCCACACAGCTCTTGCCGACTGCTGCGGAGCCGTCTCAGCGTTGGTGCCCATCCCTTCTCACCCTCTTCCTCCCGGCCAAATGTCACCCTCCGCCCAACACGACCACGGCTTAATTCATAGACGACTCCTAGTTCATTCTACCCGCTTCCGCGATCAGTTACTCTCTCGCGACCGCCAATTGCGAGAAGCCCGAGTTTCCCAACACTCACAACCTGGCCGAGACTGCCCCCTACCAACGAGATCCCAACCCGCAGAAAAACCGTCTAGTAGCTTGCTGGTTTGGTAGCTTCATGGTTTGGTACCAAAGTAGCAAACCACATTATGCAAGAGCCCTGTAGTGCCACGACGCGCTGGCTTCGCCGACGTCTGCTCTGCCCTATTCGCGATTCTGATGGCAAATCTCAGACCAATTTCCACGCCGGCCAGCTGCAATCCTTCTCAAGCCAATCAGCACGCCGGTCGCCGGACGTCTGATTTGTACTGCAGGCGATTGCAGGTGGCGGGCGATGAGACTGGTTCGTATCCTCCTGAGCGCGCATCGCAGGGCCGCAAATCAGGCTGTGACAACAGGTCTTCAGGCCTCACAGCGGGATCACTGTAAGGTGTCGCACGGACATGTTTGGGCGGCTGTTGGAGGGGCTTCAGGGCGCTCAGAGGCCAGCTTGACACCCCCCTTTTCGTACTATATAATAGCGACGGCGTCGGTCCGCAAGACGTACGCGGAGGGTGTTAGTGACCTGCCGGGGTGTTTGTTCGCGGGTAAGTCGTAGTTTGCAATCTCCAGGTCTTCGAAGACGCCGCAACTGTTGCAGCAACCCACCTGGCTTATCCCTGTACATGTAAGGCGTTCACTTGCCTATTAGGCGATCAGCCGCGTGCCGAGCAAGCGGCCAAGTATGAGTGCTGGGTGCCGCGTGGGAACCGACCTATCCTGCGGGGCGAGACGTTATGGGCAAAATGGCGCTGCAACGATTATCGTCGTGGCAGACTGTCTTCACCGGTGGGGAGCAATGTAATTTGTTTGCTTGGGTTGGACGCGGTCTAACTGATCTGCTGCGGTTCCTCGGGGCCACCTTCATTCTCAACAACCGCGTGGTAGCGGGGATCGCAAGGGGCCGCGTCGAGTATGGAACAACCGTCACTCAGATGGCCCATGTCGGGGTGAACTCGCTGCCCATCGTGGCGGTTACCATGCTTTTCTCGGGTATGGTTTTTGCCTACCATACGGCGACGCGGGCCAGCACGCTGGGGGTGGGCAGCCTGGTCGGATGGCTGGTTGCGGAGACGATGTGCCGGGAGCTGGGACCGGTGCTTAGTTCGATCGTCATATCAGCCCGGGCCGGCTCGGCGATGACGGCAGAGCTGGGCACGATGAAGGTGACCGAGCAGATAGATGCCCTACGCGCCACGGCTGTCAACCCAATTGACTACTTGGTGGTGCCCCGCTATCTGGCGTGCTTAGTCATGGTACCGATACTGGCCTTGATCGGAGACACCGTTGGGGTGATGGGCGGTTACTTGCTGGCGGTGCTGATTCCCGAAATCAACCAGCAGGCTTATCTGGCCAACATCCCGGGCCGCCTGGAGCTATGGACCGTCGTCGCCGGCATCATAAAGGCAGTAGGATTTGCCGCAATCATTGCCATAGTAAGCTGCCACGAGGGCCTCAGTTGCAGGATGGCCTCGGTGGAGGTCGGGAAGGCGACGACCCGGTCGGTCGTATATTGTATAATGTTGATATATGCAGCCAATCTGATCCTGACAACGATGCTATTTTCCACACAATGACAGAAGCTATCGCGGTTCACAATGAGGAAGTAATCGTCCGCGTGGAAGACCTGTGCTACGAGGTCGGCGGCAGCGCGATTCTGACCGGCATTAGCTTCGAGGTGTACACAGGTGAGGTCTTCGGCGTCATGGGGATGTCCGGCTCCGGCAAGAGTACTCTGTTGCGTTGCCTGATGGGATTGGTACAGGCTACCTCGGGGATTATTGAGATTGACGGAGAGAACATGGCCGGCAAGACTGAGGACGAACTCAACAGCGTGAGGGCGAAGATGGGGATGTGCTTTCAACAAGCGGCGCTATTTGACTCTATGACCGTGGCCGAGAACATCGGCTTTGGGCTGAAGCGTCGCACGAAGCTGACACGCCAGGAGATCGCCACGCGAGTGGATGAACATCTTGAGATCGTTGGTCTCAGCGGCTTCGGCCATTACATGCCATCGGCCCTTTCCGGGGGCATGAGAAAGCGTGTGGGCGTAGCGCGGGCCCTGATCATGCAGCCGAAAATCATCCTCTACGATGAGCCGACCAGCGGCCTCGATCCTATCATTGCCGGCCAAATCAACGGCCTGATTCTGCACCTGCGCGATCAGTTCGAAGCCACGTCGCTAGTAGTCACTCACGAGGTGGACCGGCTGTTTGCCATAGCCGACCGCGTACTGATGCTTGACGCGCGGACTGTTGCGGCTTGCGATACGCCGGAGAACCTCCTGCGTTCGGATAATGCGAAGGTCAGGCAATTCATTGCGGGCGATATGGAGGGTCCGATGGATACGGGCCTCCTGACGCCTGAGACCACGGCTACCGAATGAGGTGAAGAGCAATTGCAGAATGAAGCCAAGGTCGGCATGTTTTTCATTGCCGCAGTAATTCTGGCCACCGTGGTGTTCTTTTTCCTGGGCGACTACGCGGGCCGCTGGGGGAGCTTGACAGTCACAGCACATTTTGGGGACATAGCTGGCCTTGAATCGGGTGCCGACGTGCGGCTAAGCGGCGTGCGTGTCGGGCGTGTCTTGAAAGTGGTCCTCGAGGAGGACGCCCGGTTTCCGGGCCGGCCGGCGCAGGCCATCATGGCCATTGACCGCGGTGTGATGCTGTTCAATACCGACAAGTTCTTCGTGGACCAGGGCGCGCTGCTGGGCGACAAGTACATATCAATTGTTAGGACCGAGAAGAAGCAAAAGAAGCGGCTAGCCGACGGGGAACACCTGTCCGGGGCGGGCCTGGCGGGTCTCAGCGGCCTGGCGCAGGAGACCCAGGATCTGGTAGCCAGCGCCAAGATGGCCCTGCATAACATCGAGGAAATCTTCGCCGGACCCCAGCGCAAGCAACAAGTTGACCAGATGATCAGTAGCGTGGTCTCGCTTACCGCGCGTGCCGACCTGGTCTCTATTGAGACCCTCAAGTTCGCACAGAATCTGGCCCAAGTGTCCGCACAGACGCGTCCCGGAATGATTGAGATGTCACGCAACCTCGCCGCCGCCTCCCGATCCCTGCATACCACCGTGCGAATGGTCCAGGAGGTAATAGCGACCTCACCGGTCCCCGCCAACGCTGCCAAGGCTTCTGACAGCCTTGTCAAGGCCACCGAAAACGTCAGGGCAATGACGGAGAACATGGCCAAGGTATTGGCCGATCCGGCGACCAGCGCACGATTTGAGGACGCTATCATCAGCCTAAGTGCTGCCAGCGAGAATCTCGCGAGTCTGACCGATAGGGCCAATCGGCTGGTAAGTGACGAGGAAGGTATCGGCGAGGACCTCAAGGAAACGATGGTCCATTTGCGGCAGGCCACCGGCGACCTCGCCGACACCAGCGCACACATCAAGGAGCTCCTGACTGATCCGCAACTGACAGAGGACTTCAAGGTCGCGGTCGCGAAGACCAGGGAGACACTTGAAGATGCCGCCAATATCGGCGAAACGGCAGCCAGGTCACTGGATCGCGTTGACAGCGCGATGGACCGGATCGGCGATACACTTTCTTCCGTGCGCCCCAGCTACACGGAGACACATGTAACCATCGAGGGTGCGACGGACCGGGGCCTCCGTACGGATTTCAATGCAGACCTCTACTACCGCCTCCGCACCGGCGACTTCTGGCGCATCGGAATGCATGACGTTGGTGGTGCCGAGCGCCTGAGCCTGCAAAGGTCCGTACCTCTCTCTGACTCAGACAGTCTGCGGGCGGGGATTTTCGGAGGCAAACCCGGCCTGGGCTACGACAGAGCGCTCAGCGACAGCTTGGAACTGCAAGCGGATCTGTGGGATGCCGACGCAGCGCGCTTCGATCTGCGTCTGCACTATCGCCTGCAACCCGGACTCGACCTGACCCTCGGCGGATACGAAATGTTCTCTGGCAGCGAACCCTTCATCGGCCTCCGCTACTATCTCAGCGAGTCGGAGGCGCTATCACACAAATAACAGCCACTCGTTTTGTCGCATTTTTCGATGATTTCAGGAGGACAGTTTGATGCGAGTTATATTCTTGCAGGACGTAGAGCGAGTAGGCCACGAGGGCGATGTTGTGGATGTGGCCGACGGTTATGCGCGCAATTATCTGATTCCGCGTAGCCTGGCCGTGAAGGCCTCCCGAGGCGCGCTGAGGGAGCTGGAGCAGCGCCGCGGTGCCATCGAGCACCGCGATGAAGAGAAGCGGGTGAATGCCGCCAATCTGGCCCGCGATCTCGGCCACAACACGATCACCGTCAAGGCCACTGTCGGCGAGGGCGAGCGACTGCACGGGCAAGTTACCGCCCAACAGATCGCTGATGCTGCTCTCGAGCAACTCGGCCTGGAGATCGACCGGCGCGACATCGAAATCCCCGAGCCGATCAGGCACCTCGGCGACTACCTCATCAGCGCGCGGCTGTATAAGGACGTACGCGCAGAACTGCCCCTATCGGTCGTCGCGGACAGCGAAGCCAAGCCCGAAGAAGAGGCTGTCGAAGAAGAGGCTGTCGAGGAAGAGGCTGTCGAGGAAGAGACTGCCGAGGAAGAGGCTGTCGAGGAAGAGACTG
>JALGTY010000450.1 GCA_029821145.1 Candidatus Zipacnadia bacterium | reverse complement strand
TGAACGTACTGCTGATAATGACTGACGAGCAGGACGGGCGGCGAATGGGCTGCATGGGCTGGCCAAACATGCACACGCCCAACCTCGACGCACTGGCCCAGCGCGGTGTAATCTTCGAAAACACCTACTGCGACAGCCCGCTGTGCGTGCCCTCGCGCGGCAGCTTCGTTACCGGCCGGCGGGTCTCTGAAATCCATTGCTGGGACAACGCCTCACCCTTTGACGACGCCTGGCAGACCTGGGGACATCGGCTCGAAGACCAGGGCGTGCATGTGCAGACTTTCGGCAAGCTCGACTTCGTACGACCCTGCGGCAATCATGGCTTCGAGCGCACCTTCCAGCCGGTCTATCGCCCCTATGGGGATGTCTATGGTCTGCTGCGTGATCCGGTGCGACAGCGCGCCGGGGCACACAGGCGTCTGCAAGCGGCCGGCCCGCGGGAGGATTGCACCCCCTTCGATGACGCGGTGCAGGAAAAGGCGCTGGAATGGCTGCATTCCGAGGTGCCCCACACCGGGCAGCCCTGGCTGCTATACGTCGGATATGTCAAGCCGCATTTTCCACACTTCGCGCCACCGGAGTTCTACAACCTCTACAATCCTGATGAAGTGGAACCGCCACTTGTTTCGGAAGAGCACCTTGAAAACCTGAATCAGCTCAACAAAGACCTGCGCTACCACTTCGAGGTCGAAGACCTGCCCGACCGCGACACCTGGATCCGCAACATCATCGGCTACCAGGCCCTCATCAGCTACATTGACCATAACGTCGGCGAGCTGCTACAGACGCTTGAGGGCGAGGGCCTCGCGGAGGATACGCTGGTGATATTCGGCTCCGACCACGGCGAGATGCTCGGCGCACATGGGATGTGGTGGAAATGCGCCCCGTACGAGCCTTCCGTACGTACTCCGTTGATCGTGGCCGGCCCGGAAATCAGGCCAGGCCAGCGCGTCAGCACCCCCGTGGACAACGTGGACCTCTTCCCCACCCTGGTCGAGGCCACAGGCTGTCAGTTGACCGAAGTTGATGCTACCTCTTCCCCACCCTGGTCGAGGCCACAGGCTGTCAGTTGACCGAAGTTGATGCTACACTGCCGGGCGAAAGCCTGCTGCCGTTGGCAAGCGGCAAATCAGACAGCCACCGGGACTACGCCTTCAGCCAGTACCACGGCCACGGTGTCAGCAACGGCTGGTTCGCCCTGCGGCGCGGCGACTACAAGTACATTCACTACCACGGCTACGGTGCCGAGCTTTACAACCTTGCCGATGATCCCGACGAGATGCACGATATTTCGGATCAACCGGAGCAGCAGGAGCGGATGACCGACTTCGACGCCCTGCTGCACGAGCTGGTGACCCCGGCGCAGGTGGACGCCGACGCCAAGGCCGACCAGGCCGCCCGCTTGGAGTGGATACGCCACAACATGAAGAGCAGTTCGACAAGAAGCTGGCCGGGGAATAGCAGGGAGAGGTCTCGCTGTGAAAATGCGAACGGTGTGTGCGCTTGTAACCTCGTTTGTGGTATGCGCTGCTGCAACTGCAATTGAGGTCAGCCTGCAGGTAACCAACCCGATGGATTCGGACCGGCCCCATGCGGCGGTGGTCGCGCCTGCATCACTCTTGGGCGATGCAATAGCTCCGGGCAGTATGACCGCCAGGCTTGCACACGGACAAACCATCCCGGCGCAGGCAGATGATCTGGACGGCGACGGTGTGGCGGACGAGATTGCTATGGTACTGGACCTACGGTCCGCTGAAGCCATCACAGTGACGATTGACACCGCCGCGGCATGGGAGGGTGAAAGCCTTGCCGATGCGCGCATCGGCTGGCGCTATGAGAATTACGCCGTCCTTGACACTGACCGAATCGCCTACGGACTGTACGGCGTATTCTCCAGCCACTTCGTAGGCGGGCTGCAGTGGGACTGCTACGGCAAGCGTCCGGAGGCCTGGAAGCTGTGCCTGGACGAGTTGGAGAGTATCAACTATCACGAGGACAACCCGGTTGCCGTAGATTTTCTGCTTGTGGGCAATACACTGGCACTCGGCGGGTTGATACTTGGCGACGGGCGGCCGTTGCACGGCCAGACTGCGCAGTACACCCAAAAGCTCATCGCCAGCGGGCCGGTGCGGGCCGGCCTGCAGGTTGACATCGCTGATTTCACCACCCCCGCAGGCGGCAAGTACCAGGCGACTGCCCGCTATTTCATCTATGCCCACAATGATTTCATTGACGCCCGCGTGGAGATCCGGCCGGAGACGGCAAAGGACGAGTGTTTTGGTGCCGGTGTGCGCAGCTATCAAGACCAGAAGCAATTTCTCGCCGCTGCCAACTCCGGTATCCTGGCCGTCTGGGGGCAGCAGCAGACGATCATCGGCGAGGGCGGCCTGGCCGTTATCTTCCCGCCCGCCCAGTTCAATAGCTGGACAGAGCGCAACAGCGACGAAGACGGCTACGCGGTTTTCCTGAGGCCATCAATGGCTGGTCAGACCGAAGTCGAACACCGCCTGCGGCTGGTCGGAGTGTGGGAACACGGCGGCATTGCGAACGCAGACACCTTCGTCAGCCACCTTCAGGACCTGGCCGCCCGCTTCCACCAGCCGGTGACGGTGACCAAGCTGTGAAGACCTCCCCTTGTGGGTTCACTAACATTACTATTGCGATCTATTGCCGCGCCCCACATAATTGCCTACACCCCGCAAACAGACTATAATGAGAAGCCGAAATACCATGGCCACGCTCGCTCATATCCACCCGACTAAGCAGACCCCGAGGTTGGCAATAGCAGAGCAGGCCAGCAGGAGGCTAATCATGGCTGAATTGTCGGAGGTTCTGCAGGACGCAATTAAGTTGGAGCAGGACGGCGAGCAGTACTACCAGATGGCGGCGGAGAAGGCGCTAAATCCGCTGGCCAAGAACACTTTCAAGGCTCTCGCCGAACAGGAGCAGGAACACGCCCGCCTCGTAGAGGCATACTACGACGCCGTACGCGAGGGCGCCAACCGTCCCTCCGCCGAAACCATCGGTGACCAGGACTATTCACTGGCAACCACCGCCAGGGAAATCTTCCAGAAGGCCAGAGCAGAGCTCGCCGGTGGCACCCCTGCCGCCGAGGACTTGCATCAGCTCTACGAAGAGGCCATGGCGATGGAGCGCAAGAGCATCGCGCTTTACCAGGCAGGGGCCGAGCAAGCCGCCGACGAGGAGCAGAGGCAATTCTTCAACTATCTGGTCGAGCAGGAGCGCGGGCACCTGAAGCTTCTGGCCGACGGCCAGCAGTATCTTGAGGACCCCGAATCGTGGTACTTCGAACAGGAGCAGTGGAGCGTCGAGGGCTGACCACTCGTCCAACCTGTAACCGATACCGGGCCGAAATGCGGCCAGGGAGCTGATGACATGCCTGAAGGGTACAACCTGTATTTCGGCGATCTGCACAGCCACAACTCCGTCGGCCTGGCCCAAGGCAGTCTCGAGCGCACCTTCGACATCGCTCAGGAGCACCTCGATTTCTCCGCCTTCATGGGCCATTCCCAGTGGCACGATATACCGATCATGCCACAAGACAGGCACAAGAAGTTCACCGACGGCTTTGAGGTGCACAAGCAGCGCTGGCCCGAAGTCCAGGCGATGAACCGCGACACCTACCAGCCCGGCAAGTTCGTCACCTTCAATGGCTACGAGTGGCATTCCAGCGACTGCGGCGACTACTGCATCATCTTCCCCGGCGAGGACAGCGAGCTGTTCTTTGTCAATTCAGTCGAGGAGCTGGCCGCAGCAGGCAAGCCCTACGGGGCAATTCTTTGTCCGCATCATGCCGCCTACGGGAAATCCTGGCGCGGCATCACCTGGGACCGCTTCCCGGCCTGGGCCTGCCCCATCTGCGAGACCTTCTCTGAGCACGGCAACTGCTTCGACGACCGCGGTCTGGAGCCGATGATCGCGACCAAGGGCACTGTCCTCCGGGCGTTGTTGCAGGGCTTTCGCTTTGGCCTCGTCGCCGGCACCGATGACCACTTCGCCTGCCCTGGAGCATGGGGCGAGGGACTGGCTGCAATATGGGCTACCGAACTGACCCGCGAGGGCATCTGGGAAGCTATCAACGCCCGCCGTACTTATGCTGTCACCGGCGACCGCATCATCCTCGACTATCATCTCAACGATCAGCCGATGGGGTCGGAAATCCCCTTCGACACCCAGCGCGAGCTCACGGTGAAAGTCGAGGCGATGGATGAGATAGACAGCATCGAGGTCCTGAAGAATGGCCGCGTGGTGCACACCGAGCGCGTCCCGACCGTGCTCCCGCAGGACCCGTTCGCCGGCGGTCGGGCCAAACTGCGCATCCGCTGGGGATGGGGCCCGTGGGCGGCTCTCGATATGGCCCGCACCTGC
>JALGTY010000449.1 GCA_029821145.1 Candidatus Zipacnadia bacterium | reverse complement strand
ATACTGCGCAACAACGAGGATATTCTGGTCTTTGCGCCCTCCTTGACCATCACGAAAGATGAAGTTGACCTGATGGTCGGCCTGACAGAACAGGCAATCTCCGAGGCGTGTGAGAAGTTCGGTCGGGGGTAGGATGGGCGACGGAGTCGGGCAGGATGCCCGACCCACGGGATGAGTAAGAGACATTCCTATCCAGACTCTAAGTAGGGGACAGTCCCTGAAGGGACAGTCCCCGCACGCAGCGTATTTCAAGAAGCAGCAGCGTCTGGAAAGCCGCACCCACTCCGCAGGAGTGGGTACCCGACGCGGCAATATTTGGGATGCCCGAGGTGCCCGGTGATAATTTGGCAACGGTGATTGGAGTGAAAGATGGCGTATCCGACGGTTCTGCAAGATGTGCAGACCTGCGTTGACCTCGGCGTGCCATCGATTGGGCGAGGAGTTCGATGTCGAGCAGTATGACATTGACTACCGCGTCTATATCAACAGCCCGGAGGACATGATCAAGTGCTGGGTGCAGGCCGTCGAGCGATTCGACTATGACTGGATTCTGCTGCACCCGGATGACTATATAGAGCTGGAGCCGCTGGGTATCGAGACGACGGCGGACGAAAAGATCCCGCCATCACCCGTCAAGGAGTTGTCCGCAGACTACGAGACGCTCAACAGCCTGCAAATACCCGATGCACAAAGCGCCGGACGGATGCCGCATCACCTGGCCGGCCTGCAGGGCATCAAGGAAGCGATGGGCGCTACGGTCTGCGTTGCCGGTCGCGTAGCGGCTCCATTCAGCTCAGTGTGCCTGCTTTACGGTGTCGAGGAAGCGCTGATGCTGATGATGACCGAGCCGCAACTGTTTTGCGATACAGCGGAGTTCATGGCCGAATTGATGATCTACTGGGCGCAGGAGCAGATCAAGGCCGGCGCGGATGCATTGTGGGTCGGCGATTGCGTAGCATCATCGGGGTTCCTGTCGCCGGACCACTATGAGGAGTTTGCCCTGGCGGGGGCCGGGTGGGTATGCGACGCCATCAAAGACGCGGGCGCCTGGGCAATATACCATGCCGGCGAGCCCTCTCTGCCCCACCTCGAACTGGCAGCCGAATTTCAGCCGAGCATGCTGAATGTCGGCGAAGACATTGACCTCGCAGTCGTCAAGGAGGCCATCGGCGACCGAGTGTGTCTATCCGGCAACATCAACCCGATTAAGATGTTTGAGGCTAAAGACCTCTCGGAGGTAGAACAGGAGACGATTCGGGTGATCGAGGCCGGCAAGCCGGGCGGCGGGTATGTCTTCAACAGCGGCGAGGGCGTCCCTCGGCAGACTGATCCCGAGATCGTTGCCACGATGATGAAAGCGGCCAAGGAGCACTGCTGGTACGAGAAGCAGGAGTAAGCGACATGCAACAGCGCAAGAATACGGTAAACTGCGCCGTCGTCGGCTACGGGCGCTATCACGACTTCGGGCGGATGCACTGCCGGTGGATCGGCGCCTGTGAGGAGCTGAACCTGGTCGCCGTCTGTGACATTGATCCGGCTAGTCGAGAAAGGGCTGCACGGGAATTTCCGGGTATTGAGCTCTGTGCGTGCGTGGACGAGCTAGTGAGCAATGATGATATTGATATGGTGAGCGTGGTTACGCCGCATTTCACCCATGCGGAGATCGCCACCGAGTGCCTGCGTGCCGGCAAGCACGTGATCGTCGAGAAAGCGATGGCGCCCACGGTCGAAGAATGTACGGCGATGATAGAGGAGGCCAGGCGTGCAGGCCGCAAACTGGCGGTATTCCACAACCGGCGGCATGACGGCAACTACCGCGCAATCCAGCAGGTGATCGCTCAGGGCACTATCGGCGCGGTGTTTCATGTCGAATGTTGCGAAGAGGGCTACGCGGAGCCGCAGCAGTGGTGGTACTCCGAGGAAGAGAAATCGGGCGGGGTGTTTTTCTACTGGGGCCCTCATGCGGTGGACTGGGTGCTGACTCTGGTGCCGTCAAGGGTGGCCCGGGTGACCGGCTCGACCCAGCGGCGAGTCTGGTCGCAGGTGGAGATCGCCGACGAGGTGCGGGCCCATTTGTGGTTCGAGAATGAAACGACTGCGGTCATTACCTTCTCCCGCATCGCTGCCATACGGAAGCCGCTGTGGCGAATATTGGGCACCAAGGGGGCCATCGAGGATTCGAAGGTCGGCATCTGCCAGGGCAACTACATCCCACACTACCAGGAACTGCTCGTTGGCGATGCGGGCGAAGGCCAGGTCCGCGTGGTGACTGTGGATGGCGAGGAGAAGGAAGAGACGCTAGTTGACTACCTGGAATCGGATTGGCTGACATACTACCAGGACATGGCCGCCGCGGTCTTGCGCGATGAGCCGCTCCCGGTGACGGGGGAAGAGGGACGCATGACGGTGGCGGTCATGCAAGCGGCCCAGGAGTCGGGCGAGAAGGGCGGCGTCATCATCGAGATGAGTGACTATGAGTGAAAACGACATTGCCGACCATGTTACGGTGATGATTCCTGAGCCGCTGCGGGCCCATACGGGTGGGCAGGCGGAGGTGAGCGTGCAGGCCGGCACGGTGGGTGATGTGCTGTACGGGCTTGTTACCCGGTACGAAGAGATCGGGAAGCGAATAATTGACGAAGCCGGAGGGCTGCGACACGGCGTGGTAGTTGCCGTCAACGGGCACGACATACGATTCACGGGACACCTGCAAGCTCCGGTGCGGCCCGGTGAGCATGTCCAGATCGTCGTTACCATGCTGGTGTAGGAAACAATTCCCGCTCCATCGCGTCGAAATAGATAGCAATTGGACGTAACTACTCACCTTGCCCTCACCCCCGGCCCCTCTCCCTGTGGGAGAGGGGAGAACAACAACGGCAACACCGACAGAGGAGACGCCTCGACAGGCGAGACGCCTATCGTACTGTCTTCAGTTGGTTTGACACAGTCTAAAGCGACAAGGTGAGTAGTTACAATTGGACGTCGAGATACGGAGACGGCTGGATGCGTGTAAGACGCTTCATCATAGTTGCATGTGCGCTGGCATTGGTCCTCAGTGCCAGCTCGGCGCTGGCCAAGAAATGGTCTGAGGAGCGG
>JALGTY010000001.1 GCA_029821145.1 Candidatus Zipacnadia bacterium | reverse complement strand
TGGCAGCCGATGCCGACGGAGGCCTACAAGCTGGGATGGGTCTCGGGATTCTATACGCTGTTTTTTGACGAGAAGGCACCATCAGGCGGCCCCGATTTGCTGATGGCCTCAGGCCGGTCAGCAAGCGGCGTCTATGACCGCGAAAATGCGGTAATATGCAGCAACTGGGACGCTGAAGACCTTCTCGACCATAAGCGCGATCAAAGCATCGAGCAGAAAAGCGGCTATCAGGTGGCGACCGTGCCCGGCGACTACACGTACTATACGTTCGGCGGCACGATGTTTTCCCCCGGGCACAAGCAGCGCGTGCAGACCGATCCGGCGTTTCTGGTGGCGGATGTGAAGGCAAAGGACCTGCGCGCGATAGGGATTGATGCAGCCGGCGAAGGCTGCGTTGGCTTCCGCGATGTGCGGCGGAATATCTACGTGTTTCGGAGGCTGACGGCTCATCAGAAGCTGCGGGTGGCGCTGGATGCGCTGGGGCAGATATTCGGCGCGCCGATATCACACGATTACGTGAACGCCAATGTGTACAAGTCCGATACCGGGCAGATTACTCGCGACCTCAATGCCGGCCTCATGACTGTTGATACCCCGTGTTTGCACGCGGTGGCCGGAGCTCTCAGCAACTCCGCAAAAGCGAAGACCTCGCAATTGCAGGTGAGCACGGCCTCAGTGACCGGGGCGGTTATATGGGCAAGCCTTGACCGCAGGTCGCCGGCGGAGTCCCAACACTGGGTTCTCAAGATGACCACTGTGGCGGCCAACACCGGCCAAAGCATGAAGCTGCATTACTCCAATGATGAGAAAACGGTCTATGCGCTGGAGCAGATGGGTGACGCGCCGATTACGACAATGGCCGAAAAGACCTCGCGGGCGACGGTGGTATCGCTGGGCGGGCGCGAAGTGGTGCGCATCTATCTGAAAAACGGCACCTGGGAGCTGGTACATGAACCGGGGCGCTATTACCTGTCATGCGATACCGCCGGCGTGCAGGTGGAGCTGCCCGGGTTCGGGCCGACAGTCAGCGTGGCCACGGTCACTGATAGCGCGGCCGGATCGCCGCAGGCACAAGAGCAGCCCTTCGCTTATCCGGGGGCGTTTGAGTTGGTGTTGGTGACGCGGCGTTGAGATTCTTGCAGGAAGCCGTCTGGCAAGAGATGAAATGGTGCGTGTAGCAGTTAGGGTGCGATGTGCAGGGAGGATGCCATGTCAGAGTCGCGATTCGATAATGTGTCGCCGCTGGATTTCCGCTACTATGGACCCGACGAGAAGTTAAGAGCGCTGCTGGACCCTTACGTGACCGAGAAGGGGCGAGTCCTGAGCGAGGCGATGGTGGAGGCGGCCGCAGTGCGAGTGCTGGCGCGGCGCGGGGTATGCTCGGAGACCGTAGCGGATGAGGTCGCTGCCGCCGCCGACGGCACCTCTCCGGAAGAAGTGGCGCAGGAAGAGGCGCGCATCCATCACAATATCCGCGCTCTGGTCAACGTAATGCGCTCCCAGGTCAGTGACGAGGCCAAGCCCTACGTGCATCTGTGCCTGACCAGCTTCGATGTGATTGACACTGCCGCGGCGTGGCGGCTGCAGCAGGCGGCGTACAATGGAATGATTCCGCAACTGGCCGAGCTTCAGCAGGTGCTGATAGACCTGGCCCGCCGCGAGGCCGACCAGATCCAGATAGGCCGCACCCACGGCCAGCACGCGGTGCCGATTACCTTCGGCTTCGCGCTGGTCGGCTTTGTCAGCAGGCTGGGTGGGCGGATCGAGGCGATTAGAATGGCCGCTGACAACCTCTGTGGCAAGATCAGCGGAGCCGTCGGCGCATATAACGCCAGCGCCCTGTTTTTCGATGATCCTGATGAGTTCGAGGCCGAAGTGCTGGCAGAATTGGGCCTGAAAGCATCGCCGAGTTCGACCCAGATAGTCGAGCCGGAGCAGGTGACCGATTACTATCACGCGCTGATATC
Organism: Candidatus Zipacnadia bacterium; assembly: GCA_029821145.1. Taxonomy (GTDB): domain Bacteria; phylum Armatimonadota; class Zipacnadia; order Zipacnadales; family UBA11051; genus UBA11051. Next base: position 46,828 of record JALGTY010000001.1, on the reverse strand, counting down.
CACCTTCGGCGTGTTGGCCGATCTGGCCGACGACATGCGGCATCTCCAGCGCACCGAGATCGCCGAGGTGGGCGAAGAGTTTGAGGCCGACCAGGTCGGCTCCTCGACCATGCCCCACAAGCGCAACCCCTGGAATTTCGAGAACGTAAAGAGCATGTGGAAGGCGTTCATGCCGCGGATGGTCACGGTGTACGCGGACCAACTTTCCGAGCACCAGCGCGACTTGAGCAATTCGGCCTCCTCGCGCTTCAATCCGGAGATAATCGTGGGGCTGGCCAACAGCGTGCAGCGGCTGGTCAGGATAATGTCGAAGCTGGTCACTGACGAAGAGCGGATGAAGCAGAATTTCGAGATGACCTCCGGGATGGTGGCTGCCGAGCCGGCGTACATTCTGCTGGCGGCCCACGGTCACCCGGATGCCCATGAGGCGATGCGCAAGCTGACGCTGCAGGCGCAGACAAGTGGCCGCATGCTGTGGGACCTGATTTGCGAAGACGAGGAACTCGCCCCATACCTGGACAAAGGCGATGCTGCGGGATCCGCAAGCATACACCGGCATCGCGGCTGAGAAGACCAGGGCGTTGTGCGACGAGTACGAGAAGCGGCTGGCGGCTCTGATGGATGAACTTGGATAGCACGACGACCAATCGCACGAACAGGGAGGCTGGCCTGTGTCACTGCTAGGCCTCGACATTGGCAGCACCGGTGTGAAGGCGGTAGCGTTCAATCCCGAGGGCGAGATTCTGGCCGAGGCATACCGCGAATACCCCGCGCAGTATCCCAGGCCGGGCTGGATCGAATTGGACCCGGCGCAGGTCTGGGACGCCATCGTGGCCGTGCTCAATGAAGTCGCCGGCAACACGAAGAATGATCCGGCGCAGTCGCTGTGCATGTCCACGATGGGAGAGGCGATCACCCCCATCGGCGCAGACGGCGAGTATCTCTACAACACCATAATGTCCGCAGACGGGCGCGCTATCCCGCAGGCCAATTCATGGCACGAGACGCTGGGCGCTGAGCGCGTGTTCGAGATAACCGGCATGCCGCTGCACCCCAGCTTTTCGATAAACAAGCTGATGTGGCTGCGGGAGAACGAGCCGCAGGTCCACGAGCGCGCCGGTAAATATCTGATGTGGCCTGACCTGGTGACCCTCAAGCTGGGGTTGCCGCCGAGGATTGACCACAGCCTGGCCGGGCGCACGATGGCGCTCGACATAAGGAAGAAACAGTGGTCCCCCGAGATGCTCGAGGTCGCAGGCATAGATATGGAGCTGCTGGCCGAGCCGATTGCGCCGGGGGAGGTTGTCGGCCTGCTGGGCGCGCCAGGGGCTGCGATAACTGGCCTACCGCCGGAGTGCCTGGTGGTCGCCGGAGGCCACGACCAGCCGATGAATGCGCTGGGCGGCGGAGTAATCCGCCACGGGCAGGCGGTTGATGGCATGGGCACCGTGGAGTGCGTCACCACGGCGTTTGATGAGCCGATGCTCACCGAGCCGATGCGCAAGTGGAATTACTGCTGCTATCCACACGTGGTCGCCGGCATGTACGTCACGCTGGGTTACAACTACACCTCCGGGCGTCTGCTGCGCTGGTACCGGGATAACTTTGCGCTGTATGAGAGCGCCCAGGCCGAGCGCGAGGGCTCCGATGTATATGACGTGATAGTCTCTGACCTCCCCGACGAGCCGACCGGCGTACTGGTGCTGCCGTACCTCGCGGGCTCCGGCACGCCGTATCTTGACCCGCAGGCCAGTGGCGCGTTCCTCGGCCTGACGCTCGCCGCAGATCGCAAGACGATAGTCAAGGCGATTCTGGAAGGCACCTGCTACGAGCTGAACCTGAACCTGATTAGAATGGCCGAGGGAGGCGTCAACATAACCCGGCTGCGGGTGACAGGTGGCGGGAGTAAGAGCCCGCTGTGGCTGCAGATTAAGGCCGACATCACCGGCCGCGAGGTCGTTACGTTGAATGTCATCGAAAGCGGCTGCCTGGCCGGCGCGATGCTGGGCGGCGTGGCGGCCGGCATCTACGGCGACCTGCAGCAGGCGGTCGCGGGCCTCGTCGAGGAGCAGGATAGCTACCAGCCAAACCCGGCCAGGCACGAGCAGTACCAGCAGCTTTTCGAGATATACAAGGGCGCGTGGCCGGCGATTGCAGACCTGGCCCACGAGCTGCGCGCTGAAAGGTGAGTTGGCACGCGATGAACGGCTTTGTTCTGACTGCAGCCGTTGTTGCTATGCTCGCGTGGGGCAGCGGCGCGATATTTGACAAACTGGCATTCAATTCTATGGAAGACCTGTCCCCGTACAGTGCCGTACTGGTTCGGATGGTGTTCGCGTTAGTGTGCATCATAATCATCGTCACCCTCACTGGCGCGCGCGAGGACATCAGGCAGATGCAGCCGAAGACATTGTTCTATCTGGCTATGAGTGGAATTCTGGCCGGAGTCCTCGCGCAGGCCGCGTACTATTTTGCCGTTGACGCAGGTGAAATATCAAAAGTCGTGCTATTCACAGCCGCTTACCCGCTGGTGACGGTGTTATTGGCCGCACAGTTCCTCCGCGAGCCGATTACATGGGAAAAGCTGCTGGCGGCTGCTCTGATAGTTGGCGGTTTGATGCTTCTGGCCGCGACACGAGTTTCCAGCTCGTGAGTGTCGCACGCCTGAGGCCGTTTTCCAGACAATGCAGGCAGCCCGGCTGTCCAGCGGCAGAGCTGCCTGGCCTATCTCAGACAACCTGGGCAGTACATTAAGAGAGGTGGCGCATGAGCGCCATTGTTTTGCTTGGGGTAATTATTGCTCTAGTCATGTGGGGCGTCGGCGGAGTACTCGACAAGCTGGCGCTCAACGCCATGGGAGGGCTGTCCCCGCTGACTGCAGTCATAGCGCGGATGCCCGTTGCGGTGCTCGTCGTCGGTGGAGCCGGCTGGTACATGGGTATGTGGGACGACCTGCACAGGATGGAGCCGGTGACCTTCATCTATCTGGGTGTCAGCGCACTGCTGGCAGCGGTGTTAGGGCAGGTAGCCTATTTCTTTGCCGCCGGCGGTGGCGAGATATCGAAGGTGGTCGTGTTTACCTCTGCATGGCCTCTGGTAACGGTGTTCGTGGCCGCAGCATGGCTAGGGGAAAGCCTCGCGTGGCAGAAGCTGCTGGGAACTGCCCTGGTCATCGGCGGCCTCATTGTCCTCACGATACCCGGCAAGGCTGCACAAAACGACGACGGCACTGTAAGCGACAATATTGAGGCCAAAGAGTCTTCCTAACGATGAAGCATTCTGAAGCACATCGCATCGAGCGACCCATCGTCGCGTACCAATTCTCCCCCGCAGTCCATCTCTGTCAACTGTGCTGTCTGCGGGCCTGAAGGAATCCAACTTTGAAGAAATACGTAGTTGTGGCGTGTGTGGTAGCGATTGTTGGATGGGGCGTGGGCGGCGTTATTGACAAAGTGGCCCTCAACACCATGTCCGGGATGTCGCCGCTGACGGCACAATTCTTCCGTTTCAGCGTCGCCACCGTAGCGCTATGGATTTGCGGCCTGTTCACCGGTTTCTATGGTGAAGTGCGACGCTTGAGCCGCCGGGCCTGGCTGTATATTGTCCTCAGTGGCTTCTTCGGGGTAGGCGTTGGGGGAGCAACATACCTGTACGCGGTCCAACTCGGCGAGGTCTCGAAGGTCGCGGTGTTCTCTTCAGGCTACCCGGTGCTGACGGTATTCCTTGCGGTTCCGTTTTTGGGCGAAAAGCTGACGTGGAACAAGGTCGTCGGGACGCTGATGGTTGTCGGCGGACTGATGATACTTTCGCTTTCTGGAGCCGCTTAGCGGATCCGGTATCCTATTCCTCCGCCGATTTGTCTGCCACGTCCAGGGCCATTTTGTATGCGGCATTGCGCGAGATTGAGGTCAGCTTTGCGACAACCTCGGCGGCGGTCTTGACCGACATGCCGGATTGCAGAAGCTGCTCAAGCGTCGAGCGGATCGCTGCTTCGTCAGGTGCGGTTTCAGTGGGCGCGTCGCCGCCGGCTTCAATGATTATCACAAATTCCCCACGCGGCTCGTTTTCGGCAAAGTGTTTCGCAAGCTCGCCGAGCGGCCCGCGAATGAATTCCTCGAACTTCTTGGTGATCTCGCGACCTGCAAGCGCGTACCTGTCTTCGGCGACCTGGGCCAGCTCCTCTAACGTGGGCCTCAGGCGGTGCGGAGCTTCATAGAGCACGACCGTCCATGGCTGGGATGTAACCAGGCTGAAGAATTCTGCCCGCTCTCCCGCCTTGCGCGGCGGATAGCCCAGAAACAGGAAGCGGTCGGCGTTGATGCCCGAGGCGCTTAGTGCGGTAGTAAGGGCGCTGGGGCCGGGGATGGGGCAGACCGTGATGCCGGCTTCTGCAGCGGCTCTGACCAGCTCGGCCCCAGGGTCGGATATGGTCGGCGTCCCGGCGTCGCTCACGTATGCGACAATCTGGCCCTGGCGCAGGCGCTCGATTATGCGGTCGAGCTTCGCCGCGCCGCTGTCACCGTGGAAGCTTTCGGTGGGCTTCTCGATGCCGAAATGTGACATCAGCTTGGCGATACGCCGGGTGTCTTCGGCGGCAATGAGGTCTGCATATTGCAGGGCCTCGAGGGCGCGCTCGGAAATGTCACTGAGGTTGCCTATGGGGGTGGCTACGATCAACAGCAGGCCGGATGATCGCGAATGGGAAGATAGTGCTATGACCTTCACACCTCGCCACTTGCTTCAGTGTAGCTCTTCAGCCAGCAGTCGGAGATATCGCAGGCGCTGGGCATACGACGCTTGAAGGCATTGCGTTCGACGCGGGCAAACACACGCTGCACCGCACTGGCGTCGGCGCCCTCAGCGGCTATAGTTTCGGCATCCTTGCTGAGTTGCAGCATGTTGTATAGTATCCAGTCGGCCTGATCGTAAGTCAGGCCGAGTTCTCCCTCATCGGTCTGCCCGGGCCACAGGTCGGCTGACGGCGTCTTGTCAATGATTACCTGTGGCACGCGCAGATACGCTGCGAGCTGCCGCACCTGTATCTTGTAAAGATTGCCGATGGGCACAATTCCGGCGGCCATGTCGCCCCACATGGTGGTATAGCCCAGCATCCCCTCGGTCTTGTTGCCGGTCCCGATGACCATGGCGTGATGCACCTTGGCCATATCGTAGATGACGCTCATGCGCTCTCTGGCCATCTTGTTGGCGCGGCGTATGCGATCGGCCTCAGGGAAGCGCTCGAAGTAAGTATCTATCTGGGGGGTGATGTCAATTGCCTCGAAGGCGATGCCAAGCTCAGCTGCGACCAGGCAGGCGTGCTCTTGACTGGCGGGGTTGCTGGTGACATAGGGCATGTTGTAGGCGCGGAAATTATCAGGGCCGATCGCACGGGCAGTCAGGTACGCCGAAACCGCCGAATCGAGACCACCTGACAGCGCAATGACCGCACCGTCGAGGCCGGGCTCCTCAATCGCATCGCGGATAAAGCCGGCGATCTTGTCGGCAGCAGCCTGCTCGTCTATCGCCAACTGTGCCAGCATCGCTTCACCCCACAAGTAGCGACTTGCTAAGTCGCCCGGCACTAGGGCCTGTCGAGTGGCATAAATGGCATGCCGCCGCCCATGCCCGTCTCGCGAACGTGTTCCAGGTACGCGTCAATCCACTCTTGTTCCTTGGCGACCAGGTCGTCTTTCTTGAGCTCCTCAAACTGCTGCTGGAGCTGAACATGCGTCCTGTAGTCCTTCTCGATGTAGGACCGTGCCCAGTCGGAAGCCGACTTGAACGAGTTGACGGCCTTTTCCTGTTCGCCCTTGCTGACAAGCAACTCGCCCAGTCTCATGTGTGCACGCGGCGAAGTTGCCCCGAACTCGCTGGTGGTAATACTCTCCAGTAGCTCTATTGCCTTGTCCTGCTGGCCGGTTTCGTAGCAGATCTCGGCCAGTTCGTAGGCCGCGACAATGTTGTGGGGGTCGTTAGCCACTGCCTGCGTGAGGTATGTCACGCCTTCCGCAACCTTGTCCTCGTCGAGCAGTTGGTACGCCTTCAATTCGGGATCAATGACCTCGATATCAGCCTGGTCGTGCAGTTGCGTTGCATATTCCTGCCAGGCGCGGTATTTGGCCTGTCCCAGTGCCTGTTCGCGGTACATCTCCTGCTCTTTTTCGAAGTCTTCCGGCATTTCCTCACGCCGGTCTTCGACCTTGATTATGTGGTAACCGAAGCTGGTCTCGACAATGTCACTTACCTCGCCCGGCTTGGTCTCAAAAGCCGCTTTCTCAAACTCGGGTACCATCTGGCCTTTTCTGAACCAGCCGAGGTCCCCTCCCTGTGCCGCGTTGCTGTCATCGTCACTGTGCCGTTTGGCGAGTTCGGCGAAATCAGCGCCCGCCTTGATGTCCTTGAGCAACTTTTCGGCAAGTTCTTTAGCCTCCTGCTTGGCCTGCTCCTCGGAGAGTTTTTCCTCGACGTCGCTCTTCGGTTCCTCGGCTTTGTCGCCGGCCTCGTCGGGCTTATCGGCTTCGGCATCTTGGCCCTGCGAGTTCTCGGCGTCGTCCTCCTCTTCGGTCATGGTGGTAGGAGTAATGAGAATATGCCGCGCCTTGACCTCGGTGAAGGTCTCCTTAAGCTGCTCGTCGCTCATTGTCACGGCCGATGCGACTTTCTCCTTGAGCTTAGCGAGCTGCAGATTGCCCTTGAGCGCGTCATCATCCGGCAGCGCCTTGCGGATATTGGCCCGCAGTTCATCGAGAGAGAGTCGCTTCCGTTGCAGATAGTCTCGCATGGCCTTCTTGTCCGGGAAACGCCGCTGCAGCTCCTCCTCGACCATGCGATCTTTTTCGGCTCTAATGTCGTTCTTCGTGATCTTGATGCGTTCGCGTTTTGCTGCCTCCTGCTCGAGTCGCCGGCCAATCATCCCTTGCAGCACACTGGTTCTCACAAAGCGCATTTGAGTGGGGTCGAGTTGCTGAGCGAAGCGCTTCTCGGCCAGCGACAGCTCCATGTAGTAATCCTGACGCAGGATCGGCTTGGAGTTGATAGTGGCGACGACGCGGGTGAGCTTCTGGGTGGCTTGGCCGCGGCCGTCACTGGCCGCTCGCGATGGCGGGCCGAAGGAGAAATAAGTGCCGATGAGCAGGGCGATGATTATCAGCACGAATATCATCATCGCCGGAGTGAGTAGTTGCAGACGTCGCTTGCCCTTGCCGACCTTGATCGGACGGCCGAAGAATTTCCGCATGCGCATGATGGACATGGATTACCAGACTCCTTGCGGCTGCAGGACCGACGTGCAGAGCCCGCTTGCCCCGGGGGCCGTAGATACATAAACAGAAGCAAGAACAGCGCACCCCGGTGCTCTCACCGTATCATGTGCCGGGGCCGATTGAATAAGTCAGCATTACTGGGCTACGCCCGCAACGGTTGTCAGTCCTTGTTGCCGAGTTTCAGCTTCATGGAGCAAAATCGCCCGCACATGGAGCAGGCTTTGGGGTCGAGACTGCCGCGCTCGCCGCGTACATCAATAACGCGGGCCGGGTTAATCGCCAGCTCGCGCATCATGTCCCAGTCGAGCGCCGCTCGCGCCTTGCTCATCTCATCGTCCCACTCCCGTGCGCCCGGGATGCCTTTCACGATGTCGGCCGAATGAGCGGCGATGCGGCTTGCTATCACGCCGTCCCAGACATCCTCGTCTGTCGGCAACCCCAGGTGCTCGGCGGGCGTCACGTAGCAGAGAAAATCTGCACCCGCGGCGGCACAGATCGCGCCGCCGATGGCCCCGGTGATATGGTCATAGCCGGGAGCGATATCGGTCGTAAGCGGACCCAGTACATAGAAAGGTGCGCCGTGGCAGAGCTGTTTTTCCAGAATAACATTGGCTTCGATTTGGTCTAGCGGCATGTGTCCCGGGCCTTCAACGAAGACTTGTACGCCGGCGGCGCGAGCGCGCAGAACCAGGTCGCCCAAAACGCGCGTTTCCGCGATCTGCCCGGCGTCGGTGGCATCCGCGACCGCCCCGGGCCGCAGTCCATCACCGAGACTGATCGCCGTTGTGTGCCGCAGGCAAATGTCCAGCACCCGGTCATAGTGCTCGTAAAGCGGATTCTCGCAGCCGGTAAGCTCCATCCACTGCGCCAGCATCGAGCCACCACGGCTGACGATATCGCAGATGCGCTGGTCTTTCTGCAAAGCGGCGACAGTTTCCTGCGTGACGCCACAATGCAGCGTGAGGAAATCTATGCCATCGGCGGCGTGGTTTTCGATGACCTCAAAAACCTGGTCGGCAGTGACATCGGCGACCTTGCCATCTTCGCCGAGCTTGGCGATAACCTGATAGATAGGCACCGTGCCCATAGCGACGGGACAGGCGGCGCGGATCTGTTTGCGAATCGCATCCAGATCGCCGCCAGTGGACAGGTCCATGACGGCATCAGCGCCTGCCGCGACCGCGACCTCAAGCTTGTGCCGCTCGTTATCCGCCGACGAAAAGTCGGGTGAGGTGCCGATGTTGGCGTTGACCTTGGTGCGCAGTCCGGTGCCGATGCCGATGGGCTTTGCCGGGCCATCGGGCGAGCCCATGACGATAATCGTGCCGCTCTGCAGGCCCTTGTAGATAGTCTCCGGCGCGCATTTTTCGTCTTTCGCTACCGCCTCAACAGTGGCCGCCGGTATCTTGTCGTAATCCTTCAACGGTATGTTCATGGGACTCTTGCGCCTTCTTGCATATAAGTAGTGGCTCGACCGTAGCCGCCACGCAACCCCGCCGCATGAGTCGGGCAGCGCCTCGGGAAAGCTTGAGCAATTATAGCTTTGGCAAGTCCGGTTTGCAAGCCGACACCAGCGTCCAGCAACGAGGCGAGGCTACTCCTCGTCCGCATCGTCGCCTGTGGGGGCCAGCTTTCCATCGCGGGAAAGCCGGGCGGTGCGCCGGAGGCGAGCCACGACATCATCATGCGCCAGCAGCACCAATAGATGGAACAGGCTCGGGCCGATGGTGGTGCCGGTGACAGCGGCACGGCAGGGGTGGATCACCTTGCCGGCGGATAGCCCCATTTCCTCGGCCAGCCCGCGGATGACGCTCTCGACAGTCTCCGCGTTCCACTCGTCCAGCGTCTCGAAACCGTCGGCAAGCCGGTCCAGCACATCTACGGTCGCTTCCTTATTGAGCCATTTGTTGCGGGCGCGGTTCTCATACTCGTAGTCGTCGGTGAAAAAGTAGCGCGCCCACGTGGTGTATGTCTTCAGCAGCTTGGCTCGCTCCTGCATCAGCTCAACGACATCCATGAGCCACTGCCGCCGCTTCTCGGACGGGTCCTGTTCCATCAGCCCGGCCGCCACCAGCCACGGATGAACCCGGTCGGCCAACTCAGCCGGCTCCATCTGCTTCATGTACTCACCATTCATCCATTCGGCCTTCTTCAGGTCGAATACAGACGGGGCCTTGTTGCAGGCCTCGAGTGAGAAGCGGCTGACGATCTCGTCCTGGGGCATTATCTCTTGCTCATCGCCCGGCGACCAGCCGAGCAGAACCAGGAAGTTGAGCATCGCCTCAGGCAAATACCCCAGCTCCTGGTACTCCATCACGCTGACCGCGCCGTGGCGTTTGGACAGCTTAGTGCGGTCCTCGCCGAGAATAAGCGGCAGATGGGCGTAACGCGGCTGCGGCAGGTCCAGCGCCGCTTGAAGCTGCAGGTGTATCTGCGTGTTGGGCAGATGCCCCGCCCCACGGATGACGTGAGTGATGTCCATGGCGGCATCGTCAACGACTACTGCCAGGTGATAGGTGGGAAAGCCGGACTGCTTGAAGACTACCGGATCGCCGCAGAGGTTGTTGTCATAGACGACTTCGCCCTGGATGATGTCATTGATGATCGTACTGCCGGTCTGTTTCATCTTGAAGCGGATGCAAGGCTGCCGACCTTCGGCGGCCAGTCTTGCGCAGTCTTCTTCCGTAAGAGTTCTGCACTTGCCGTCGTACTTGGGCGGCAGGCCCTGGGCGCGCATAATCTCGCGCCGCTGTTGTACTTCTTCAGGCGTGCAGTAGCAGCGGTAGGCCTTGCCTTGCTCGACTAGCTCATTGACCTTCTGCTCGTACAGCTCAAGGCGCTGCGACTGAATGTAGGGCCCGTGGGGGCCGCCGATGTCGGGTCCTTCATCCCAGTCAATTCCGAGCCACTTCAGCCCGTCGTAGATGACATCGAGTGCCTCGGGGGTAGAGCGCAGTTCGTCGGTATCTTCGATGCGCAAGACGACCGCACCGCCGTTCTTGCGCGCGAACAGCCAGTTGAAAAGCGCGGTGTGTGCATTGCCGACATGCATACTGCCGGTTGGCGAGGGCGCGAATCGGGTCCTTATCTGCTCTGGCATGACGTGCACTCTTTCATCGCGCAAGTTGCCCCTAACCACGACCATTCACAGACGCGTGGCTCAGAGTTCCACTGTAGTTATGCGGATTTCTAATCGTAAAAGGAGTATAGAGTTTTGCAGGCGTTTCCCATTACACATTGTGGTGCTGTTGGAAGGGCCGCGTCGAACAGCGCACCGTTGTTCGGTGCGCTGGGAGGCCGGTCCACGTAGGACGCTATCCTGGCGAGGTCCCCATACCCAAACGCCCAACGACAACAGCTGGGCCAGCCTTGAAAGCTTCGCAAAGCGAAGCTTCCTGCGACAGGCCCTTCCATTACGACTAACGACGCCACCCGAGGTCTAAACGGCTAGCTATTCGTCAGCCTCGTCGGCTTCAACTAACAGCTCATCAAGCCCCACGACATGTTGCAGCTTTTCGCAGTCATACCCATCCGCGATCCTGTCGGCGTCCAGGTACCAGCGATTACCCTCGCCGAATCCGAAGCAGTGATAGAAGCTCAGCACCGAGGCAAGCTGTGCTCGCGTGGTGCGGCGGATGACATTGAGCTGGGCCCACAACTGGCTGAACGGGAGCCCCTTGTCGTCGGCGAGTAGCAACTCAATGAGCTCTCTCAGTGAGGTGGGCCTGTGACTAAAGCGCTCCCGCCAGATCAACAGCTCCTGCAGACTCTCTCTGCCGATATACGTCTGCACATCGGTCTCGTCGCCATACTGCAACACGTAGCGGCCAGCGGCGTCAGCCTTCGTGATGGTCAGCAGCGCCCCGGATGGGGGCAGATGCGTCTGATACCAGGCTGCCAGGCCGTATATGAGCCCGGTATCCTTATTGAGCCACAAACCGAGCAGCTCTTGGTCATCGCAGTGGAAATTGACCATCGTCAGTGAATCTTCCTCGGCGAAAAAGTCACTGTCCATTGTCCGGAGCTTGATGGTGCCGGCCAAGTAGTGGTGATACAGCACGGGATAGGTCAGCGTCTCCTGCGCGGTGTCGGCTGCCACCGGCGCTACGTAGAGCTCGCCGACATCGTCGTAGTATTGCTCGGCGGCTGCTTCCAGAGCTTCCGGCGTCAGGCCGTCTGGATGCAGAATAACGTCATCCGAAAGAAGTTCGCCTTCTTTGCTGAGTCTCGCGATCCATTCATCTGGCAGCAGGGCTTCAGGCATTGCCCTGGCCCACAACGGTATCGCGGCAGTTCGCAGGTAACGGCCCGGTTGCAGCTTCTTCACGCTCTGCACGACGAGAAGCAGTTGCTCCAGTGCCTGCGCAGCCGGCGGATATTTGCGCTGATTGGGCGTCAAGCCAAGGACATCGGCCAGAATCTGCTCGATAGTAAAAGGCGCTTTGGAGTTTTCGACCAGCGCCATTACGCCCGCAGTCTCTTCCTCGGATAGCTCATAGCGCTTATCAGCGGGTATCTCCTTGGCAAGCATCTGCTCGATGTCAACCTCGTGCTCCTGCTCCTCAGCCTTGGGTGCCTGCTTGCGCAGCGACTCTTGCAGATCGGCGACCCACTCGCCCAGTATCCAGGTGGGACCGGATACGCACACAAAGCGTTTCTCCTCATCATATACCATCTGACGCAGCAACTCGGCCGGGTCGTATTTCTCGCCCTGGTGGCACCCGACCAGAAAGCCCAGCGCCTTATTGGATAGCGAGCGCTCTGCGGCCTTGAGGACCGCGTAAGCGGTTTCAGTGAGGCTGCGCGAGCCGAGCTTTTCATTCGTGCAAGTATCCATGACCTCGGCGAGGTCCGTATCCTCAGTCAGACCGTTGAGATATAGCAGCCGCTCAGTGTCGGTGCCGGGCATGGGCACGAAAAGCCAGTCAGGCAGGTATATGAACTCATCGTCAAGCTCGCCCAGTTGACCCCTTTGCACGGCGCTCGCCACCAGCTCCTGGAAGAAAGCCACGTTCCCCTTCTTGGTACGCACCAGTTCACTGGTCAACAGCGCCATTGGTATCGGTCTGCCACAACCGCTCAGCACAGCCTCAAACGCCCCGCCCAGCGGTCTTTGCGGGAGTACCTGCCGGTACGCAATATCGTACGACCCCCCGACCGTTGCGAAGCGAAAGGCCTCTGTAAGGACCGTTTCAACGAATTCCGCAGCAATATCGAGCTTTTCTGGCAGCCGCGCCGCCAGTTCTTTGCTTCTGGTAGGCCCAGGGCAGTAAATGAGCATATCGAACAGCAGATCGGCTAAGTACCGCCTGGCCATCTCTTCCTCATTCAACATGCGGCAAACTACCTCCGATACACTCGGTATGTTTCTGTACTAACAAGCGGTCGCGTACCTAATGGGAATAATGCCTCATTGTACCACAGAATGTGTTGCGGGGGCAAAGTATGAGCATGAGGGATGCGAGTGCGAAGTCAAAGGGCAGCCCGAACCGGTGCCTCGCGTGGCTTAGGCCTTCCAGCCTGCGTCGCCGTTGCCTTCCGGAGAGGTCGGTCGAGCGCTGAGCACGGCCCGCTGCCATGAGCCGACTTCACCGCAGTAGCACTAGCTATGTCGGCTCAACCAATAAAAGACAACACCCGCCGGGCTGTGGGAGAAGCCCGGCGGGCTGCACTTCGTCCGCCCTGCCTGCGTAGTTGGTTACGGTGTCGGGCGGCACATGTCTGCTCTTAGCCTGGGCGCAAGTCAAGGGGGCGACTTTTTCGAGCTAAGATGCAGACTAGGGTGGGGTGCTGCGAGTGAAGCTATGTTTAGGCTGCAGCCACTATTCCTATACAACCCTGTACGCAGTATAGACAACACCCCAGCCCATGTCAAGCATTATTTTGCCTTTTTCTTTGGAAGGGCGCAAAGCGGACCTTGAGCCTGTGCAGTCCATGCCGCGCACCTGCCGTCTGTCGTTGCCTTGCTCCCCTCTCCCTGCGGCGGGTACCCACTCCGAAGGAGTGGGTGAGGTCGGGGGTGAGGGTACCGTAGCCTTTCCGAGAGACTGTCCCCGTTCAGTGCGGCCCAGCACCCAACTTCCGACATCGGCAATCTCCACACCCAATGATTTCAAGTACAACGGTAGCCTCTCAAAGATTTTTCTGCTATAATGCGTGGCCGGGAACTACTGCTACGCATTTTCGCGTTTGGATTAGTGGCAGGAATCCTGCCGCTTGATTGGCAATCGTGAAGCGGCCGGGGAAGTTCGCCCGGGCCGCCGGGAGGTGTTTCGCCATAAGCTTGGCTATCAATACCGAGAACCTTTCCAAGATCTACTCACGCGATGCGACCGGGCGACCGGTGGGTCTGATTGATCTGTCACTTGAAGTTGAAGAGGGGCAGATTTTCGGCCTATTGGGCCCCAACGGCTCGGGAAAGACCACCACACTCAAGCTTCTGCTCGGCCTCGTTTTCCCCACCAGTGGCAGCGGACAGATCTTCGGTTACCCGCTGGGCAGCAACGCCACCAAAGAACGCATCGGGTTCCTCCCTGAGGGACCGTATTTTTACGAGCACCTCAACGGTATCGAGTTGCTCAGCTTCTACGGCACGCTTTTTGGCATGGGCGGGAGCCGACTGGAGGCGCGCATCGAGGAGTTGCTGCACCTCGTCGGCATGTGGGACCGGCGTTTCATCCGCGTGCGCGACTATTCCCGTGGCATGCGCCAGCGCATTGGAGCGGCCCAGGCTATGATCAACGATCCCGATCTGCTCTTCCTCGACGAGCTGACCTCCGGCCTTGACCCGATCGGTGCCATGGAGATGCACGAGTTGATAATGCAGCTGCGCGACCGGGGTAAGACCATATTCCTGTGCAGTCACCTGCTCAAGGATATGGAACCACTGTGCGACCGGGTTGTGATCCTCGACCGCGGCGAGATGTGTCAGAGCGGTGCCGTCGAGGACCTGTTGCGGGTCGAGAACCAGTGCCGGCTGCTGCTTTCCAATTCATCCGAGGAGTTGCACCAGAAGCTCCAGGCATCAGCACAGCGCACCGAGGTCGTGGGCAGCCACTTTGAAGCCTACTTCACCGATCAGAGTGCCGCTTTGGCCGCGGCCCAGGAGGCCTCGGCCGCCGGTGCGGTGATCGAAGAACTCGGTCCTCACCATCGTACCCTTGAAGAAGTCTTCATTGAAGCCGTGGGAGGCGAGAAATGATGCGTCCCATTCTCCGAGTAGCAAGAGCCACCTTTCACGAGGCATGGCGGCGACGATTCCTCAATGGAATTCTGCTCTTCGCCATTCTCATTATCGGCTCCTCGTGGGTCTTCGCCTATCTGCAGCCCGGTGCCGAGCTCCAGATGATTATTGACATCGGCTTGGGCTCCATTCGCTTCTTCGGGATGCTGATTGCTGTCTTCATGGGCACGCGGCTGATACCTGACGAGATCGAGCGCAGGACTATCCACACCATATTGGCCAAGCCCGTCAGCCGCGCACAGTTTGTCTTTGGCAAATTCCTCGGCGGGGTTGCCACGATCGCGGTGAACCTGGCGCTCATGGGCATCGCCTTCTACATCGTCTTCGCGATCAAGGCCCCGCAATTCGCTGCTGCCAAGCCCGAAGACGCCTTCATCTTCGCGGCGATGTATTCCAATATCGCCAAGGCCATTGTCCTGGCGTTTTTCGAGGTCTGGCTCGTACTGGGCATCGCGGTAGTCGCTTCGACGCTGTTTTCGTGGGTCCTGTCGGTCATCTTTACCTTTGTCATCTACTTCGTCGGCCAGATGAGCGACTTCTTCCAGCAGCTTTCCGACCCCGAGCGCGGCGCATCGCGGATTGCTCAAATCCTCCTTGGCACTCTATACCGGGTGCTGCCGCACTTTGAAATATTCGACATCCGCGAGGCCATACTGCAGGGCACTCACACGCCCTGGGCCACGATGTTCCAAACCATGGGCCAAGGCGCTGCGTACTTGGTCGTAGTCCTGCTGATTGGGTATCTCGTATTCAACGAGCGGGAGGTCTAAAGGAGAGCTATCCGGCATGAAGCCATACAGAATTATCGGCTGGCTGGCAGTCATAGCTCTGATAGTTGCCATTCAGCCGTTGGATCGCAGTGTCGAGTACAACCGGCTTATACTCGGCCTGCAGCAGCCGACACCGTGGTTCCAGATCGCTGCGCGTGGTGCGGCCGGTGATACGGAACTTGCCGTCACCGGCGTCACTGGTGTCATCGTCGGCGCGGCGCTGGGCGGCTTCCGCGAGGTTGCCGCAACCATGCTGTGGATGAAGACGCATGAGTACTGGCACAAGGGCGAGGCGTTGCAGGCCAAGTCGCTGTGGCTGATGCGCCTGGTTACACTGCTCGATCCGCACTGGCTGGAGCCGTGGCGCGTAACTGCCTGGCACCTGGCCTACAACCTGTACGTGGAGACCGACGATCCCGAACTGCGCGCCAAGTATCTGCAGATGGGTGTTGACTGTCTCAGGGAAGGCGTATCCTGGAACCCGAACCGCTACGACCTGTATATGGAGCTCGGCTGGACCTATTTCGACAAGGTCGAGGACTTCGAGGAGGCTAACAAGTGGTTCAAAGCGGCGATGCGCTACCCGCATCCCGAGTATGTGGATCGCCTGGTCGGCCACGCCTACGAGCGCATGCCTGATGTGCCCAGGTCCCTGGATGCCTATGACTATTGTCTCAAGCGCGATCCCCAGGATCACACCGCCAAGGGCGCGACCCTCACCATCCGCGAACGGTATTTATGGCCGTGGTATCTGGCCGAGCAGGGCAAGTATGACGAGGCGCTGGAGGCCATCAACGAGTACCTGCTGGCCAAGCCCAACAGCAGCCTCGGCCTGCACGTGAAGGGCCACATTGCCGAGCGGGCCGGCAAGCTCCGGCTGGCCTATGACACGTGGAAGCTGGCCGGCGACATCTCGCAACTGGACTTCCTGGCCCAGAACAAGGCCGTCGAGCTGGCCCACGAGCTGGGCATAGAGACCGAGGACACCGCGCAGTATTTGTACATGCAGAAGGTCGGCAAGGACCTCAAGGTAAGCATGCCGGGCCGAGACAAGCTGTCGCGGTAAGCTGGATTACTTGCCAGCGCCTGGGCACCCACGCTCTGGCGTGGGTCAGGTTTTCTTAGCCCGCACCATTTATGAACGCGTAGCTCGGCCTGAGCTTTGTGGTGTTGGCAAAGCTCAGGTGAGAATGTACTTGCCCTGAGCTTGTCGAAGGGCAAGCATTCTCAGCTTCCAGCCCGAGATCGTTCCGGTTTATCCCCGCGTGCCAGGCCGACAAGCCTGGCCTACGCGAAAAGTAAATGCAAGCCGCCAGGCATTCGCCTGGCGGCTTGCTGATTTTTGGGTTCACTTGCAGGAGAAGGCCTCTTGCGGCAGGAACCTTCCTCAACGATACGCTTGCGATGTCAGGGTTGCCTATGAAGGAGAAATTGACATGCTCAGAGCCACCGTTTGTGCGCTGTGTGGGCTGGCATTATGTGTGGGTAGCTTCGCCGTCGAGTTGCAGCAGGCCGCCGGCAGGGCGGGAATGGAGATCACCCTGACGCCCGGCTCCTCGCGGGCGCTGGTGCGGGACCTCCGAGGCATTGACTATTCCGGCCAGGTCAAGTCGGTGGTGTTTTCTTATGGGCAGGCCAAGATCGTCGCCGACAGCATCCAGATCGCGCCGCCGCCGGGCCTGACAGTGGCGCGCAGCTACCGTCCCGCCGGCAAGGACAATTGCCTGGTCTGGGAGCTGCAGGGGACCGCGCAGAGCCCCGGGCCTACCGTTATCTCCTACGGGCTGGAGGGCCTGAAGTGGCAGCCGCTGTACCGGCTCACTTACGAGCAGAACCGCAAAGTCCCCGACCGCGGCAGCATCAACCTGCAGGCTGAGATCGCCATTACCAACGACAGCGGCCTGGACCTCGAAGCGGCGAGCTTTCTTCTGGCGCTCGGCGGCGGCGAGGACAGCCGCGAGTTGCGGGTGCGCGATGAGGGCCTCGACCTGCCAGCCGGATGGTCGAAGCAATGGCCGCTGGTGACTGCTGCGGGCTCGGCCTACATTTACGAGGCCCAGCCGGTGCACCTGCGGCACGTGTATGACCCGAGAGTGTACGGCAAGGCGGTTCACAAGCTGCTGATGATCCCCGCTGAGCCGGGCAGTTCACAGCGCCTGTACCTGCTGAGCTTGCCCGAGGCGCCGATGGAGCTCTTCTTCCCTGGCCCGGGCGAGACGTCCAACCGGGTGCCGGCGGTGGTCACGAAATGGCGCGCCCAGGTGGGGCAGGAGGATGCTGCCGGCACCGAGGCATACATGCTGCTTGATGTCGGTGTGGAGCCGGACATTGTCGTCGAGCACAGCGTTCTGGCTTCGCGCAAAGACCGGCTCGCGCTCGACAAGCTGGGCCGGGTCAGCGGCATGGACATTATCGAACAACACCGGCTGACTGTCACCAACCACACCGGCGCGGATGTGGAGATGGCGGTTTATCAGGAGTTGCTCAGCACGTGGGAGATCAAGCCCAAGCCGCCTGCGGCGCCGATCGCGGAAGAAGATGAGCCGCTATTGTGGTCCGGTCCGTTGGCCGCAGGTGAGACTCGAGCCCTCGAATTCATCCTCATCAAGCACCAGGGCACCAACGCCTGAGTAATGGCCGGTTATCGGCGGCGCGTCGCGTTTTGTCAGTCAACGAGTCAGTTGGGCACCCCGTAGCTGTAAAGATGCGAACCGCTGCCGAAGTAGATGCGCCCGTTGAGGATGTCCCCTCCGGGGCCGATCCCCACCGGCGACTCGGCCAGCATCGTAATGTCGAATGTGGTCGGGTCGAGACGTGCAATCCCCTTCGCAAAGAGTATGTAGATCGTCCCGTCGGGGTCAAGCACAAACACCCGCGGCCCCTGATGGGAGATGGTGGCTCCGAACTCGGCCTCGGTGTTCTCCTCGTGGACGACCTTTCTCTCAGCGGGGTCGAAGACGAAAAAGCGCTTGCGGTCGGCGAAGCCAAAGACGAACCCGTCCGGCCCCAGGCACATGTCCGTATAGCCCTGCACGCCGGGGAACACGACCTCGTGCCACTCCAGCTCCTTGGTCGCCATGTCCATGATGTAGAGTTCCGCCTCGGTGGCCTTCTTCTCCCCACCCGTGCCGGGGCTGGTGGTAGTGCCGCCCAGTAGCTTGCCATCCGGCAGCGCCACGAGGGCCATCGTGGATTGTTCCGGGAGTATCTCCGTGTGCTTTATCACCGTCGCTGTCCGTGTCTCGCGGTCCCAGAACAGCAGGCCGCCGCCGGTGAAGCCGTAACCGGGCGTGCCGGCCAGCACCAGCTTCTTCCCGTCGGGGGTCGCCAACAGGTCGTGCGGGCGGTTGATGGTGGGCGAGCATTGAGTCAGGTAAAGCGGGTTGCAGTTCTCATCACCCTTCTTCGTCGTCACCCACTCCTGCGAGGGATCCCACTCCAGAAGGAACCCGCCGCCGTAGCCACCGACAAAGAAGCGGTCGCCCTGCGGGGCCACGGTATTCCACTGGCCGTAGGCCGCGCGGTTGGTCCACTCATCGGTTCCCGGATTGTAGCTGAAGAACCGCATCGGGAAGGCCGTGCCGCCGCAGATGGTGCCATCCGGGGCGGTGGCCAGGCCCATGATATGCGCGCCTTCGCTCGTGTAGTCGAACTCCAGTTCTTTTGCCTCCCCGGTCTTCGGATCCTCTACGACCAGGACACGGTTCACCAGATCGCAGCTCTTGAGCATCTTACCGTCGGGGAACTCACGATGGAACAGGCCCTGACTGCTGGTGATGATGGGCTTCTTTTCGATCTGCTCGTGCGTCCCGATTTTCTTGCCCTCGCCCTCGTAGAATTCGTACCAGTTATCTCTTCTGCCGCTAATGTAGCCGTACACCTTGCCGTTCATGTCGCGATACACATATCCGCCGCCCTGGGCACGTTCCTCCTCCGGGAGCATCGGCTTGGCCTCCCTGGTTCCCGGATCGAAGGCGATGATCTGACTGGCAGTATTGCCTATCCCGAAGTAGATCCAGCCCGTGTCGTCGGCAGCGACATAGCGCTGGTACTGGCGCCAGTTCTGCTTATAGACGTGCCCGTAGTCCGTGAACTCACGGGTATTGGGATCGAAGGACACCACGCCGCTTTGTGGGTATGTGACCGACCAGATGACCCCGTTGTCGTCCTCGGTCATGCCCATGGCCATCTGCGGTGCGGTCTTGTGGAAGAAGGTAAAGGCCCGCTTTTCCGGGTCAAACTCGACAAAGTGGCTGCCGAAATGGGTGTAGAATTTGTTGCCGCTCGATAGGACGGAGGCATAGGGGCAATCGCCGGTCCGGAACGGCATCGGGAATTGCTCGCTCTCTCCCGTCTCGGCATCAATCATCAGCAGCGCATAGCCGCCTCGGTGGTCGAAGAGCCAGACCAGCACGACGTTGCGGCCCTCCCCATCAACGGTGGCGACGGTGCCGCGGTGGTTACTGACGGGCGTGGCCACGCCGTGATGCAGAAAGCCGTTGCCGAGGTCTTCCGTTTCGGCTGAGACCGCCTGGACCCCAATAAGTACGAGCAACATACCGACCAACAACTTACAGAGCGCATATTCCATGGTTGTCCTCCTTTGATTAGAACGGCAGCATAATTGTACTTGCGCGAAGATTGTCAAGGATAGTTCGCGACTTTTTGCGCCTGAACAATGACCAGTTACCGGCGGCGGAGCTGCGCCAATGGGGCGCTTATTGGCTCCTGAGAATGGCTATTCGTTTGGGCCCAGATGCTGTCCTGTGTCGGATACCCAGGTTTTCACGCGACGGTGAAAGATGCCGTTGAGCGTCCAGACGATCGGCTGCAGGCGGTGCGCCGTACGCTTGGCTATGCTCCGCCACGAGTAAAATCGCTGGTAAATCCACTGCAGGCCTGCGTACAATCTGTCCATGCTCATGCCCTGGGGCTGGAAGACCACGTGGGTCCCGTCGTACTTGGTCCAGTCGCGTTCGATTATCCGACCCTCGCGTTCTAGCTGCTCGTAGAACTTGGTACCGGGCAAGGGGGTAATAATCGAAAACTGGCCAATATCAATGTGCGCTTCTTCGGCGAACTCGGCGGTGCGCTCGAACACATCGGCCTCATCGCCATCCATACCGAACATGAAGCTGCCGATTATGCCAATGCCATTGTCATGCAGCCGCTGCACCAGCTCTCTATACTTCGTAACCACGTTGAATTGTTTGCCCATCTTGGTCAACTGTTGTGGTGAGATACTCTCCAGGCCGACGAACAGCGCCCGGCAGCCGGCTCTTGCCGCCTTGGTGATTAGTTCTGGGGTTTTGAGCATAGTAGTGGAGGCCTGGGTGAGGAATGTCTTCTTGAGACCCGCCAGCCCGTCAAAAAGTCTCCGGGCGTATGACGGCTCTCCCATGATATTGTCGTCCACCAGAATCAGCGGACGCCCCTTCAGCGCCGCTGCTTCGGCCACAACATGCTCCACGGGGCGCGTCCGGTAGGTACGCCCAAAGAAGTTCGAGACCGCGCAGAAGTGGCAGGCAAACGGACAGCCCCGAGTAGCCTGCAGGGTATCCTTGGCGACATATTTGTTGATATCCACTAGGTCACGGCGAGCCGCCGGGACCTTGCCGGGGTCTGGATAGCGCTTGTGGCGGTAAAGCCGGTCCAGATTTCCATGCTCGAAGTCGTCCAACAACTGCGGCCACAGTTCTTCCGCCTCGCCGACAACTACTGAATCTACATGCTGCAGGGCTTCATCAGCCATCGCCGAAGCGTGCATTCCCCCCATGACGGTTGTGATGCCCTGCCGCTTGAAGCCATCAGCTATCTGATAGGCGCGAGGTGCAGCAGCCGTCATCGCCGTCAGCCCGATGAGATCGGGCTGAATGTCGAAGTCAACCGCCTTATCGCTTTCGTCTATAATGGTAACATTGTGCTTGTCAGGGGTAAGCGCGGCTACGGTCATGAGGCCCAGCGGCGGGAAAAGGGGTTTGCCTAACCGGGTAGAGTCGTTGTGATAGCGAGAGGCTTCTGGAGCAATCAGGCAGATTTCCATGATCATCGCTTCCGTGGTTCGCTGTGAGTCGAAAATACCAGACGATCTTCTTGCCAACGTACACTTATGTGCATAGCTTACTACGACGTGCAGCAGTGTTTCTCCTGCCGCCGATAGAGAATTTCTTGCCGAGATACCCCAATTGACGGCCGGATTTTGTGGTGTCAGACCATGAGGTCGCCGCCGGTGAGATCGAAGGCGGCACCTGTGATGTATGCCGCCTCGTCCGAAGCCAAGAAGCCGACCAGCCAGGCGGCCTCCTCGGGACTGCCCAGGCGCTGGATCGGGAAGGACTCCTCCCAGGCACGCAACTCGTCAGGAGGCGTGTTGTCAAGGACCATCTCCGTCGCAATCAGCCCGGGGCAAATGGCGTTGACGGTGATGCCGTCGTCGGCCAGCTCCTTGGCGAAGCCACGGGTGATGCCGAGGACGGCGTGCTTGGAAGCGGTGTAGTGGACGCCCCCGAGAGTGCTGACAGTCTTGCCCGCCGAGGAGGAGAGATTGACGATTCGGCCCCAGCCTTGCTCCCTCATCGGCCCAATGACTGCCTGCGAGCACAAGAATACGCCGTTGACATTGACTGACATCACGAGATTCCATTCTTCCTCGGAGATGCTCTCGACGCGGGTGCGCCGGATGATGCCGGCATTGTTGACAAGGATGGAGACGGTGTCAAAGGCGTCGAGGGTGTGCTGAACCATCGCCTCCACCTGGTCGGACTTGCTGACATCGCAGTCAACTGTGATAGCGCGCCCGCCGGAGGCAGCGATCTGGTCGCTGACATGTTGGGCGGCACCGGTGTCCACATCGCAGACGGTCACGGCGGCGCCTTCGGAGGCGAACAGACGCGCGAAGGCGGCACCCATGCCACGGCCGGCACCGGTAATGATGGCAACCTTATCCCTAAAGCGCATGTTGCGGTCGGACATGTCGGACACCTCCGGCTACTTGTTCAATCTGAATTTCAGCCAGTAGTAGATGGTATCGGCGATCTGGTAATAGCCCGGTGCCGCCGGGTGCACGCCATTGACCTGTCGCAGGACCTTTGTTTCATTGCGTGCATTGACTGGCTCTTGCCTGGCGGGGTAGTTGTTGACACAGTCCAGGTTGACATGAGAGGGGATGATGAAGAGATGCTCAGCCTCGCGGCCGCCGAACTTTTCCAGTAGCCGCTCCACCACGCGGTGCTGGTTGCGGCGGTACTGCCAGCGGGTCTGGTTACACCTGTAGTTGCTGCCAAAAGCGTCCTGGCTGGCCGCCGGCGGCACTAGCAGCAGGATGCCGATCTGGGTATCGGACCGCACGCGGTGGAACTCGGCCAACAGCGTATCGGCATAGCCAAACATCGTGTCTATTCGCTCTTCGATGGTCTCGTCGGTGGCCGAGAAAGTGTCATTGCAGCCCAGCAGCACGGTGATGAAATCTGGGCCTTTGCCATCATTTTGCTCATCGCAATAGGCCTGAAAATCGAGCACCGGCTTGTCGCCTTTGAGGCGCAAGAATGGGCTTTTGGCCCTGTAGTCATCACCATCGCTCCAGTGCGTGCAGAACCTCGCCCAGGTCCAGCCACCGTAGCCCTCGTGCGCGGCGCCTTCGACCCGACCCTTGCGGGTACCGAGCATCTTGAGCTGCGGATTGCCTTCGGGCTGGCAGAGGCTGTAGAGCTCGGTGGGATAGTACCCGCCGGCGGTCAGGCTGTCACCTACGACCAGGACGGATACATCCCGGTCGGCGCCGGCATCAGCGGGGACTACATGGATCATGCTGCTGGCTTCTTCAATAAGATTGCCTGTTGCATCGCTGACCTGTACCGTAATGGTGAACTGGCCGACGTCCTCGGGGGCCGGCGTATAGCGCCAGCGTTCGGCATCCTGGCGTCCCCGGTTGCACGTGATGTCGAAGATGTAGTTGTTGATATTGGGGACGAGAACAACGTTGTCGAAATAGATATTGATCTCATGTCCGGGCACCGCGTAGATGTCCGGCGGCAGCAGTAAGCGGATCGCGACGCCCTCAGGGGCCGGCTGGGCGCCGCAGTAGCCTGCGCAAGCGATGAGTAACACCAGAGCCAGTAAGAGATGTCCGTGTGCAGTCCTGTTCATGATTTGTCCCCTCTGGCTCGCTATCCGAACCAGACGCCGTAGCGGCGGACGCTTTCGCCCCCGTAGGCGCCAATCAGACCATATA
This sequence comes from Candidatus Zipacnadia bacterium, assembly GCA_029821145.1. Taxonomy (GTDB): domain Bacteria; phylum Armatimonadota; class Zipacnadia; order Zipacnadales; family UBA11051; genus UBA11051. Next base: position 23,323 of record JALGTY010000001.1, on the reverse strand, counting down.
ATACGCCCGCGGTGAAGTAATGTCCCAGCGCCAGGCCGACGAAGCCCGGAATGAGCTGCCGGTAGGCGCGCATGCCGCCGAGCTTGAACACCACGCTTTTGATGAGCCACACGATAAGAAACGCGCCCCAGACTAACTCGCCGTAGGAGCAGATCATGCAGAAGGCCAGTGGGTGCAGCGGGAAGCGCAAAAACGCCATGCGCAAGAGCATCAAGCCGACGGCGACCACAAAGCCGGAGCCGGTGGCGATGATGCGCGGAGTGTCGGGCTTGAGTGCCCCCTTTGCGTAGTCGGCCACAACCGTGTACTCCTGGCGGGCGATGCCGGAACCCCAACCGGACATGCGACCAAGCCCGCCGGCGCCGAACTCGTAATAGGCGCGCAATAACCCGGTCATCGAGACGGTAAAGCCGACTACAAGCGCGACGATCAAGACCCAGTTCATGGCGCTCTGTTTGACGCCGGTCCCGCGCGCGAGCCGGTAGCCATCAACCTGGTAGCCCATCATCGAGGAATAATACCCGCGTGACATGAACACAAATGTGGCATAGATCGTCGCGCTTTGCCAGGAGCCCTGGTATCTGAACGCCTCGGAGCCGAGGAAATAGCGGATGCCCTTGAAGGACTGGTAATAGGGGTACATCCAGATCAGCGGTACGCCGACTTCGGCGCGGATGCGGGCATACACCACCGCCAGCATCATCACCAGAACCATGTAAAGAACCGCCAGCCACAGGGCCATGCCCGCCATATTCATCCAGCCGACAATTACGGCGAATGCGAGTATGCCTCCGAAGACCGCCACCCGGTAGCTCATCGGCTCGTCGGAGTCGTCTATCTTCTTGTCACCGGCGAACGCCTTGCGGAGCACATCGGCGATGTGGTGGCGACCGATATAGATTAGCAGGATGCACAGGGCCACATAAGCGCCCAGTCCGCGCTCCTGCCAGAAGGGATAGCCGGCGAGCTGGACGCCCGCAGAGGCGACGATCAGCTTCTCAAGCTTCATCATCATATAGAAGGCCCATACGCTGAAGGCGATCTCAGTGGGCACCAGGTAGCCGAAGCCGATCAGCTCCGGGCGATAGTGGACCGACATGGGTCGCAGCGCACTCAGGGGGAACTCGGTGAAAAGCGTACCGAGGTCATAGTACTTGCCCAGGGCGGTAAAGGCAGGATTATAGGAGTTGATGATATTTGTGATATTGTAGAAGAAGGCGATGGCAAAGCCGATCCACATAATCTTATTGCGGAGGAAGTCAACAAGAATGTTGGGGCCGTCAACGCCCTGGGTACATTCTATCGGCAGGTACAAGAGCGGATAGGTGAGCTTTTCCTTTTCTGACCACTGGCGGCGGAAAACCGTGCTGATAGCGAGCATGCAGACCCACACCGCCAGGAAAAAGATGCCCCATGCGAAAAGCGGGATGGCCCATGCGCCCCATGGCACCGAACCGGTTTCGGAGGCCTCGTAGAGCTTGCGGACCACCTCGCGGTCGTGTGGCACCATCCAGTCGGGCAGATGGCCCTGCAGGGAGGCGAAGTTATTCTCCGCAGTGTCGAAGTAGAACAAGACGGGGAGGGTGTTCATGAAAAACCGGCCGATGCCGCAGCCGGTCACCGTAGTGGCCACGGTGAGGAACACATAGACCATGATGATCTCGCGGCGGTCGAGGCTGAGGCGCTTGCTGAGCCGGCGCACCAGCGGATTGAGCAGCACCAGCACAAGCAACATGGCGACAGCGGGAATCGGGGGTACGGCTTCGGTAATCTGGCAGAAGTGGGTGATGACCTCGGTCTGGTTGATCCAGAAGCTGGCGATGTAGCAAAGAATTATGGCCAGGATCAGGCTGCGGGCGGTCACGCCCATCAGCGGATAGCGCGGCTGGTCGAGACCTGCGGCTTCAGGTTCCGAAGTGCGTCCCTCGTCGGTTTTCTTATCCACTGCCATGAATCTAACAAGCCGGGGAAGGCGATTTGGGCGGGCCCCTCCCCGAACCCCCTTTCATGAAGTCCTTGGTGTTCTCAGCATCGGGTCGGTGCGAGCGCACGGCGTGCGCCCGCTGCGACAGACAGGCAAGGATGCCTGTCGTCCAGGAGGATCTGTTGTAGGGGTGCAATTCATTGCGCCCAAGGAACAGCGGCCTCAAGGGCGTGATAAATCACGCCCCTACTTCTTCTGCATGGTGCCAGGGAAAACCTGCATGTGAGGCAGGGCAAATGTCTTCAGCCGAAAATGACGTGGTAGAGGCGGACACTTTCACCGCCATAAATGCCGATGATATTCAATACCACACCGGCGGTCAGATAGTGGCCCACCGCCAGGCCGACAAAGCCGGGGATGAGTTGGCGATAGGCGCGCATGCCGCCGAGTTTGAAGACAATGGTCTTGATGAGCCAGACGATGAAGAACGGTCCCCAGATTGGCCCGCTGTAGGACAGAATCATGCAGAAGGCCAGCGGGTGGAGTGGGAAGCGCAAAAACGCCATGCGCAAGAGCATCAGGCCCACGGCTACCACAAAGCCGGAGCTGGCAGCGAGCATGCGCGGTGTCTCGGGCCGCACCGCCGCTTTGGCATAGTCCACCACCGCAGTGTACTCCTGTTGTGCAATCCCCGAGCCCCATCCGGACATGCGACCCAGCCCGCCAGCGCCGTATTCGTAATAAGCGCGCAACAGGCCCGTCATCGAGACCGTGAAGCCGGCTATCAGCGCCACTACCAGCACCCAGTTCATCCCCGTCTGTTTCACACCAGTCGCTCGCGCCAGCCGGTAGCCGTCTATCTGGTAGGCCATCATGGACGAGTAATACCCGCGCGAGAGGAATACGAATGTGGCAAAGATAGTCGCGCTTCGCCAGCTATTGTTGTATTTGAGGGCTTCGGAACCGAGGAAGTAGCGGATGCCCTTGAAGGTCTGGTAAAAGGGGAACATCCAGATCAGCGGGACGCCGACCTCGGCGCGGATCCGGGCATAGACTACCGCCACCATGAAGACCAGGACCATGTACAGAATCGCCAGCCACAGCGCCATCCCTGCCAGCTTCATCCAGCCAATGACCACGGCAAAAGCCAGCAGCCCGCCGAAGATCGCCACCCGGTAGCTCATCGGCTCGTCGGAATCGTCAATGCTGTCGTCGCCAGTGAAGGCCTTGCGCAGCACGTCAGCGATGTGATGCCGTCCGATGTACGTGAGCAGCAGGCAGACCGCTACGTAAGCGCCCAGGCCACGCTCCTGCCAGAACGGATAGCCGGCTATCTGTAGCCCTGCCATCGCCGCAAGCAATGTCTCTAACTTGAGTAGGAAGTAGAAGGCCCAGACGCTGAAGGCGATCTCGGTGGGCACCAGGTAGCCGAAGCCGATTATCTCCGGGCGGTACACGATGGCCATGGGCTGCAGTGCGCTGAGGGGGTGCTCGGTGAACAGCCCGCCGATGTCGTAGGCTCTGCCCAGCGCCGTGAAAGCCGGGTTGTAGGAATTCATGACATTGGTGATATTGAACAAGAAAGCAATAGCGAAGCCGATCCACATAATGCGGCTGCGCAGAAAGTCGACCACCAGGTTCGGCCCGTCAACGCCCTGGGTGCAGTCCATCGGCAGGTACAGCAAAGGATAGGTCAGCTTCTCCTTCTCCGACCACTGACGGCGGAAGATGGTGCTGATGCAGAGCATGCAGACCCACACCGCCAGGAAGAAGATTCCCCACATGAAAAGCGGCAGAGCCCACGCTCCCCACGGCACCGCACCGGCTTCAGAGGCCTCGTAGAGCTTGCGAACGACCTCATGATCCTTTGGCACCATCCAGTCAGGCAGATGGCTCTGCAAAGATGTGAAGTTATTTTCCGGTGTGTCGAAGTAGTAAAGCGTCGGCAGGATGTTGAGAAAGAAGCGGCCAATGCCGCAGCCGGTAACAGTGGTGGCTACGGCCAGGAACACATAGATCATGATGATCTCGCGGCGGTCGAGGGAGAGGCGCTTGCTGATGCGCCGCACAAGGGGATTCAGCAATACCAGCGCAAGCAGTATGCCGACGGCGGGAATCGGGGGCGCGGCTTCGGTAATCTGGCAGAAATGCGCGATGACCTCGCTCTGGTTGATCCAGAAGCTGGCAAGGTAGCAAAGGATTATGGCGAGAATCAGGCTGCGGCCGGTCACGCCAATCAGCGGATAGCGCGGCTGGTCAAGACCTGCAGGTTCGGTTTCTGAACTGCGGCTTCCATCCACTGCCATGAGGGTAACAAGTCAGGAAGGCGTTCTCGGTGACGCCCTCCCGAAACTCCTTTCTGCCCACGTTGGTACTACTTCTGGCCGGCGACCTGGATGTCGTGGATGCGCAGGCTCGGGACGATGATGCCCGGCTCCTCGCGGTAGTCGCTGGAGACTGCGTCAATGTTGCCAAGTATCTCAAGAGCGTCGCTGCCGATCATCGTCGTGGCCACCGGATAGGCCAACTCGCCCTTCTCGATCTTGAACCCGAAGTCAACAGTGGCCGAGATGTCTCCGGAGGCCCCGTCCGGCTGCAGGCCGCCGTAATCGATGTAGAGGCCTTCGTCTATTTCGGAAATTAGCTCGGCCTCGGTACGTGTCCCCAGAGCCACCTGCAGATTGGACGTGCTGACGCCGACAGAGCCGCGATAGCCGTGACGCCCGGCATGAGCGGTGTTGGTCACACCGGCCTTGTTGGCGGTGTACGAATTGTGCAGATACGTGGTCAACACGCCGTTTTCGATGAGATCGCGCTGGAGCTTGGGCACACCCTCCCCGTCATAGGCAGCCGAACTCAGACCGCCGGGAACAAGCGGAGCCTCGGTAATCGTGACCAGCTCGCTGGCGATCCGCTGTCCCTCTTTTCCGGCGAGGAAGGAACGGTTGCGCTGGATGTTTTCCGCAGCGGCCGCGCCGATGCACGAGAAAAGCAGCCCGGAAGCGGCCAGCGGCCCCAGCACCAACGGCAGACGCTTTGTCTCAACATTGCGCCCACCGAGGTAGTGCCGCGCCTCTTCTGTCGCCTTCTTAGCGACGCCTGCGGGGACGAAGTCTTTCAGCAACCGCGCCGCGTCATATTCGAAATACACCCCGACCTCCTCACCCTCAATAACCACCGCCTGGAAGCTGATGTCGAGGCTGGTGCCTGAACGCTGCAGGGCGACGCCGGTTGATGAAGCGATCGCGCTGGAGCCGACAGTAAGGCTGGCACCACCTTCGAGGCGCACCTCCGGCTCCACGGCCTGGGCTTCCTCAATGGCCTGCGTGCACCATTCCACGACCTGCCCGACCTCCAGTCCGGCTACTGCGTCGTCGAAAAGGTCCTCAACGTGTGGCGGCTCGGCGGGGTCCGGCAATGCCACAAAGTCGGGGTCGGGATGCGCGGCCTTGGCCAGGCTGGTCGCACTGCGGGCACATTCTACGACATCGTCGGGCTGCAGGCTTTGGGTGCTGCCGAGGCCGACACCGCCGTCGTGAAAAGCGCGCACGCCGATGCCGTAATCGCGAACAACCTCGGTCTCGCGCAGGCTGGAGTTCTCGACACCTACCCCGACTTCGCGCACCTGCATGCAATAGGCGTCGGCAAAATCGGCCCCCTCATCTATGGCGGCTTTGACGGCTTTCCGGGCGATGTCGAGCAGGTCACTCATGATGTCCTCCGTCTTCGTTCTTCGAATTGACTGTTACTGGGCTTCCTGGCCGCCGACGACCACCTGCGAGATGCGCACGTGTGGCCCGCCCGCGTCAACGGGCATGCTCTGGCCGTTTTTGCCGCACGTGCCACCAAGCTCGAACTGCAAGTCGTCGCCCACGGCGGTAACCTTCTGCAAAGTGTCCAGCGTGAGGCCGGAGATGCAGACATTGCGGTAGTGGGTGCCCAGCTTGCCATTATTGATCGTGTAGGCGTTTTCGACATTGCACGTGAACTGTCCCTGGGCGGTGAAAACATAGCCCCAGCCGCCGCCGCTCAGATACAAGCCCTCGTCCATCTCGGCCATCATCTCCTCGAGCGTCCATTTGCCGGGTTCAATGGCAGTATTGCTCATGCGGACAATAGGGACGCTCTGGTGGCCGTCGGCGCGGGCTGAACCACTCGGCTGTACGCCGAAACGTGCGGCCGTCTCAAGGCTGTGCAGATAGCCCTTCAATATCCCATTTTCTACGATGACATGGCGCTGGGCAGGTACACCCTCGTGGTCGTAGTCGAAGGTGCCGTTTAGCCCGGGGAGCGTCGGATCATCAATGATGGTGACCTCTTCAGCGGCGACCTTCTCGCCAAGCTTGCCGGCCAGAATCGAGTTGCCACTCCAGACCGCATCGGCCTCCGAATTGTGCCCGAAGGCCTCGTGCACCAGCAGGCCGCAGATGCGGTGGTCAATGATGACATCAAAGGTGCCGGCAGGTGCGCGCTCGGCGCTGAGCAGGTCCACCGCTTTCCTTGCGGTCTTCTTGCCCAGGGCCTCGATGTCCATGTCCTCGATCAGTTCGTACCCGGTGCGGTTGGCCTTGCGCTCGGCAGCGCGCTGGCGCGTGTCGCCATCGGTGGCCACCACGGACACACCGATGGACGTGCCGGTGCTTTCGTAGTGCAGAAAGGTGCCGAGGCTGTTGGCCAGGAACATCTCGCCAGAGCCGTCGGCGTAGCTGGCGATGGTGTTGGTGATCTTCGCCGGCTCATAACTGCGCGCGGCCCTTTCAAGCTCGAACACGCGGTCCACGCGGTCCTCCAGCGGCACCTGGTCAGGGCGGATGCGAGGCGGCTTGCCCACCTCGCCGTGGGCAGGCTCGATTTCGGCGACAATGCCCGGGTCGGTGACGTGAGAGCTGGCGGCCTTCGCCATCGCAGTCGCATCCTCCACACAGCGCAGCAACTCGGTCTCGTCGGGCCGGTTGGTGGGGGCGAAGCCCCATGCGCCATCTACCAGCACGCGCAGGCCGGCGCCGCGGGAGCGAGCGGTAGAGATCTTATCGGCGCGGCCGTCTTCCACCCCAATCGCCGTGGCAGCGCCGTTGCTAATGCGCAGATCGGCGAAATCAGCGCCCTTGTCGAGCGCCGCCTGGATAATCCGTTCCATTAACTGTTGCATAAGTGACCTCTTTGCGGTGATGTGGCCTCGCCCTCTTACTTTTCTATTGCCTCAGGGGAGCGCTGCCGGCTTTTTGCCATTGCCTTCAGACCGGCGGCAAGGCCCTTGCCCAGTACTCTCGCGAGAACCTGTCCGCGGCTGTGGCTATCGGCGTTGGCAGCGGTCGTCTGCTCGGTGCTTTGGACGGCGCGGCCTCGCGACACCATCAGCCAGACGCCAACTGCGACGGCGGCAACACCAGCCACAGCCAGGATAGTAGCAGGCCTCGGACGCAGACTCTGTGTCATCTGCGTGGCCCGGCTCTTGATCTGAGCCTCCAGGCGGTCAATGACCTGGCCGAGTTCCTCAAGCGCAGCCTCAGGCTTCGGCGCTGGTTTCTTCTTCTTTCTCTTCTTTGTCTTCGCCATCATCATCATCTTTCGGCTTCTTCCTGCCCGCCACCATGATCATGATCGCGGCCGCGATCAGCAGCATCAGGGCCACGATGAAGTACGGCGGGGCAGGGGAAAGGAAGTACATTGTCAGCCAGTTGATCAGACCTATGGACAGGTAAATGAGCGCCAGCACCAGGCACGTAAGCGCGACGGCAAATAGGGCCATCTTCTTGCCGGAGGAGATGGCGAAGTCGGTGATCACAGCCCGCAGGTAGTTGGTCATGCCGCGCATGAATTGCTTGAGAAGTTCAGACAGCGATTCGGAGTTTTGCACCGTTGCAACCTCCTGAAGACGCTTCGCGTCCACCTCGCCAACCGTTTGGTTGGGCCTTCGGTTCGGCTTCGACTGACAGTTACTTCTTCAGACCGGCAAGGAACAGGCGCAGCTTGCGCACCGCCGGCTCGGCGATGTTGAGCAAACGATACCATGCCGGCGAGTAGATCAGGTCCCACTCGCCGAGGTATTCTACATGGCGGGCGGCAAACCCTTCCTTGAAGCGATTGAGGCCATATAGCGGGCTAGCCTTGTTGTCCTGGTGCACAACACCGCGCATGTCATAAATCTCGCAGCCACGCGCCTTGGCCCAGCGCATCATTTCCCACTGCATCAGGTGATTAGGCATCTTGTTCCGATGCTTGTTGCTGGAAGCGCCATAGACGTACCAGGCGCGCTTGCCCACGGTGAAGCTAATCGCGCCGGCGATCGGCTCGTCCTCCAATCTGGCAAGAAAAAGCCCACCTAAACCGGCGGATATCAGCAGGTCGTAAATATCGTAAAAGTAGCTTTCGGCGCGCACCATAAAGCCGTCGCGCTCGGCCGTCTCAAGCAGAAGCCGGTAGAAGACAGCGACCTCCTCGCGGGGGCAACCGCTGCTAATGGCTATGCCCTTGCGCTGTGCGAGGCGGACATTGTAACGCCATTTGTTCTTGAAGCGGGCCAGAATCTCATCTTCCGGTGGGGTTACATCAACCTGCATCACATAGCGGGGCTGGATGCCACCGAAGCTCTCATCGGAGGTCGGCGCAGGAGAAAAGCCGCAGTCGCGCAGCATCCGGACGTACTCCGAGTTGTCGCCTGGAATCGCCGGGTCAATCTTATAGGCCATTGCCCCGTGCTCTGTGGCCAACGCGTTGACCTGCTCGACAAGGAGTTCGAAAACGCGTGGCCGGCTGAGGTCATGTAGCGGCCCTCGCGGGCTGTAGAATAGACAGCGGCCAAGACCAGGCACCGGGCGCTTGAGAATTTGCACGGTCGCGTTAATTCGGCCGCCTTCTTCTATGGCGATGCGGTACGGCTGCCAGCCGGTGCGGGACTTCAGCTCGCCCCATTCCCAGGTTTGCAGGAAATTGCCGTACTCACACGCGGCGACGAAATCGTTGTAGCGCTGCTTGTCAGCGTTTCCCAAAAGCATATTGAGACCGTTTCATTAATCACTCACAGGCTTGTCTTTCGCTGCCATAGCCGCGGCGAGAATGTCACGCGCTACGGGCCCGGCTGTAGAACTGCCATAGCCGCCTTCAGAGACTAGCACGGTCACGACAAAGCGCGGGTCGCTGTAGGGTGCAAAGGCCGTAATCCAGGCGTGAGTGTGCAGGCGCTTGTCATGCTCGGCAGAACCGGTCTTGGCGGCGCACGAAAAAGGCAAGGCATCGAGCAGGCGGGCCGTGCCGTTGCGATAAGTCACCGCCCGACGCATGCCGGCACGCACCGAAGCCAGAGTGTCAGGCCTCAATTCAAGGCGGCGACGAACCTTGCGCTCGAAAGTAGTCGGCTCGTGGTGCATGTGATGCGGCCAGGCGATCTTGCGGACGACGGTAGGCTCGATCACCTCGCCGTCGGTAGCCACGACTGCGGTGGCTATAGCTACCTGCAATGGAGTTGAGGACAGATAGCCCTGGCCGATGACCATGTTGAGCGTATCGCCGGTGCGCCAGTCATCGCCCGTATTGCTGCGCTTGTATTCCTTGGTTGGCACAAGTCCGCAAGCACTGCCGGTCAGCCCCAGGCCGGTCGGTTCGCCGAAGCCGAACAGCCGGGCGTGCCGAGCAATGGCGCTGCTGGTGAGACCGGACTTGCGAACCATTTCATAGAAATACACGTCACACGACTCAGCGATGGCCCGGTAGAAATCCACACGGCCGTGGCCCTTGCGCTGCCAGCACTTGAAGGGCTGGTGCTTGGTGCCTTCGTGGATGATGCCTCTACAGAGATAGGTGGTGGTGGTCTTGATCTGTGTAGTCTCCAGAGCTGCGGTTGCCGAGACCATTTTGAAGGTGGATGCGGGCGCATACTGCCCGCCGATGACCTTGTTGAAAAGCGGCTTGCGCGAGTCCTCGTTCAAAGCCTTGAACTCTTCGTCGGACCAGCCTCTGACCCAGCCGTTGGGGTCGAATGTGGGATAGCTGGCCATCGCCACCACGCCGCCGGTCTCAAGGTCGAGACACACCGCGCCACCAGTCTTGCCGGTGGTGGTCCTGATAGCGTTTGCCAGGGCGGCTTCGGCTACCTTCTGCACGCGGGCATCAATCGTGAGATAGACTGTGGCTCCCGGTGCTGCCTCCTCCTGGTAAACCAGGCGCACTGGATTGTTGAGGCGATCCACTTCATAGACGGTGCGGCTGCGGCGGCCCTGTAGTATCGGCACGGCCGGCGCAGTGTTGGTGTCCAGCTCACACGATTGCTCGACGCCGGTCTGGCCGACGATGGAGTCGTTTCCGTATATCGGCATCGCCTCGATGCCCTCAGGCTTTGGTGACTGGTTGGGCCCATTGAGCGCATCATCGGGATAAGGCAGAGACTTGCAGATGTCGGCCTGCTCTTTCGGGATGCTACTGATGCTGCGGGCATAGCCCAAGACGTGTGCGGCCAGCGAGGCGTGAGGGTAATGGCGACGAGCACATTCTGCAATGCGGACACCAGGCAACTCTGGCGCGCGCTCTTCGACCTGGGCCACAACTCGGAAGGGCACGTCCTCGCCGCCGGGTAGAGGTAGCGCCTGCATCTGCGTTGACTTGATCTTCTCAAAATGCTCGCGCAACTCGGCAGCCGAAGTGTCGCCCAGGATGCCGGCCAGTATCGCGACTTCCTTTTCCAGGTCATCTTCGCGCGAAGGTAGGTCCTTGGGAATCACCTCGACATGCCAGGTGTAGTGGTTGTCCGCCAGGACCTCGCCATTGCAGTCGAGAATCAAGCCACGCGGGGCAGGGCTGGAGATCTCTGTGAAGCGATTCTTCTGCGCCTGCTTCGCGTAAGGGACCCAGTTAGCCACCTGCAGCGTCCACAGGCGCACGATGAGAGCCAACAGAACCAGGCCGAAGAATCCGCCCAGCCCCGCAATACGTGTATTTGTGGTAGGTTTGTCCATGAGAGTCAATCGGTCCGCTACGGCCATGTAATCAGCAAAACGGCAGTAGCGTTGTCAGTGCGCAGTGCAGGGGAAGGCTCATTGTTCGCCCGGCGGCTTGAGTGGCTTTTCGTCGTCGGCCTCGGGTTTCGGCTCAGGCTTCGGCGCATCGCTGTGAGCATCTCCAGGTGTGGCAGGCGGCGTCCCAGGCTTCTCAATTGTGTCGGCGGTAGTGTCCGTGGCAGGCGGTGGTTTGGGAGATGAGTTGCTCGGCGGGCCGTGCAATGTGCAAGTCCCCGTTGGCCCGCCGCCGGCGAAAGTGCGCTCCACGGTCTGCGGGCAGTAGGGCCCGGCCAGTTGTCCGGATTGGGTACACACAGTGACTGTGCGGCTGCCAGTTTCGTCTGCCGGCGAGCTGGGTCCGGGGGCGGGCCTTTCGGATGCGTGGCCTGAGGAGGCGGGGCCATGGATGCGGCAGGGCGAGGGCGGCGATTCGCCGGGGCCTAAGACTCTTTCGACGGTACTGGGGCAATAAGGCGTCGCCCGACCGCCGCTGGTAGTGCATACTGTAATAGTGCCACCTGGCCGCTCCTTGTCTTCTTCCTCCTCCTTTTCTTCTTCTTTCTCCGGCTGGCTGCGTCTGGTGGCCTTCGCCCCTGCGCCCTCCGGGTATTTACCGTTGTAGCCGCGCAGTTTCAACGCCTGGGCCATGAACTTGGCAAATATCGGAGCGCAAAAGCCGCCGCCGGAGGAGCCGCGCATCGGTGTGTAATCATCATTGCCAACCCACACCGCACAAGACAGATCCGGGCTGTAGCCTACCCACCAGGCATCACGGCCTCTCTGCGTCGTGCCCGTCTTGCCGCATATCGGGTAGCCGGAAACCGCCGCCCGTCTGCCGGTGCCGGAGGTGACCACCGTACGCATCATCGAGATCATGCTGATGGCCGTCGCCTTCTTGATGACGCGCTTGCGCTCTGGTCTGAAAGTAACCAGTGTCTCGCCGTGTGCGTTTTCGATGCGTCGAATCAGGCGTGGCTTGGTGTACAGCCCACCGCTGGCGAAGGTGCAATAGCCGACTGCTTGCTCCAGCGGGGCCAACTCCGAGGTGCCCAAGGCGATGGCCGGCACCGCGCGCAGCCGCTCCTCGGGCAAGCCCATCATCTGTGCGGCGGCTTTCTGGATCGTCTTGGCCCCAAGCTTACGGACTATGCGCACCGAGACGAGATTGACCGATTGGGCCAGCGCCCAGCGCAGAGTGTAGTTACCGCCCTGTCTCGGCGAGTAATTCTTGGGACTCCAGTACTTGCCCGGACCGGTGCGAATGCTTATCGCCGAGCCGCTGAACGTGGAGCTTGGCCCATAGCCCTTTTCCAGTGCTGTGGCCCATACGTATGGCTTGAATGACGATCCCGGCTGTCGGCCGTACAGTGGCGGTCCGGCATACGCGCGATTGTATTGAACGTCTTCGTAATCGCCCACGCCGCCGACTATCGCCAGCACGTCACCGGTGGCGACTTCCACGGCAGCCAGTGCGCCCTGGCCGACGAGCCCTCCCTTCATTCGTCGGCGACTGCGTAGGGACTCGACGCCTTTGGTGAGTTCCTCCTCGGCGATCTTCTGCAGCCTCATATCGAGGGTGGTATAGATGCGCAAGCCGCCCTCATAAACGGCTGCCACGCCGTACTGTTCACAAAGCTGGCGTACGACCAGGTGGGTAAAATATGGCGCTCTGAAGGCGGTGATTCCGCGCTCTTGAAGCGGCGCGAGGTTGGCCTGAATCTGGTGCTGATCGGCCTTCGCCGCCTGTGCGGAGGTGATATAGCCCATCTCGACCATGGCGTGAAGCACGTGGCGTCGCCGCTGCTTGGCTTTCTGCGGATGGCGATAGGGGCTGCAAGACAGCGGCGAACGGGGCAGACCGGCTAACAGCGTCGCCTCGGCCAGTGACAGGTCGCTGACATTCTTGTCGAAAAACATGTGTGCTGCGACCTTGACGCCATAAGCGCCATGGCCGTAATAGACTTCATTGAGATACATCTCCAGCATTTCGTCTTTGGAATACCGGCGCTCAAGCTCCAGGGCGAGGATTGCCTCCCGTATCTTGCGGTCAAGCGTCTTCTTGCGGGTAAGCCACATGTTGCGCACGAGCTGCTGGGTGATGGTGCTGCCGCCCTGGCGCAAGCTGCGCTCGTGTAGGTTGACCCACGCCGCACGCAGGATGCCCTTGGGGTCAACGCCTCGGTGCTGGTAGTAGGGGCGGTCCTCGATGGCGATAGTGGCCCGGCGAAGATGCAGTGGTATCTTCTGCAGATCAACCGGTTCGCGATCTTCCTTGAAGACCCGGCCGAGTAGCGTATGGCTGGTATTGCCCTCGGCGTCAATCTCAGTGGAGTATATCTCGGTGGTCAGCCGTGGGCGGTAGGCAATCAGTTCCTCGGCGTCTGGCAGAGATTCGCGAACGGCCAACAGCCCGCCTGCGACTAGTCCAGTGCCGATGAAGCAACAGGCCAGCACGACAACGTTGATGTACCTTAGAAATGCAGTGTATTTGCGTATCCACGTGCGTTTTGCCATACAGACCACCAACCGCTATTATAGCAGCAATGGCCGTCTGTTGTATAGGGGACGGACGGGCGTGGCGCTGTCTGCTTGACACCGTGTTAGACTAATGCCTAAAATGATGTGATAATAGGTGCGCATTGGCCAGTTGGGCGTTGCTTTGCGGTAGTACCAGTACACAGGACGGAGGAGAAAAGATGCACAATACACTGCAGAAACTAACCAGGCTTCAGATTGCACTAGCATTGACCGTACTTGCACATGCGTGGCTGCTGACGTGCTGCTTGCCAGCGCATGCTGACGCGCCTGCGGCAGATTACACGGTCCAGGAGGGCGATGCGCTGTTGATCTATGTCTTTGATGAGGAAGTGCTCACCGGCACCTACCTGGTGGGTGCCGGCGGTACGATTCCGATGGCAATGGTCGGGCAGGTCGCGGTAGTAGGCAAAACGCTTGCCGAGGTACGCGATCTGCTGCGCAAGCAACTGGCGCAGATAATTCGTGCTCCGTTCGTCACCGTCGCCATTGATGAAGTCAAGTCGGCGCGGAAGGTATTCGTGAGCGGGTATGTGGAGAACAAGGGCGCCGTGATGCTACGACCCGGGTCGAACGTACGAGACGCCGTGGTCACGGCTCAGTCGCAGGCACGCGCTGATTTGAGTAAGGTGCGCCTCAGCCGGAGAGGGGAACAGCCGCTGGAGATTGACCTGAGCGGCTTGCGAGATGGTAGAGTCCTGGGCGCGCCGGTGCCGGTGCAGTACGGTGACGTCATATACGTACCGCGCCTTGATAGCATCATATCCGTCCTCGGCGAAGTCAAGCAGCCCGGCTCACTGACACTGCCAACAGGCGAACGGCTGACGGTACTGGAGGCAATTGCCAGAGTGGGTGAGGGCTTTGCTGTAGAGGCCGACACCAACGCGGCACTGCTGTTGCGCAAGGGCCTGGACCAGCCGATCAGGATAAACCTGCGGGCCCTTATCAAGGATGGCGATGTGTCGCAGAATCACGAGTTGCAGGGCGGGGACGTGCTGCTGATACAGAAGGCCAACCAGATAGCCGTAGTGGGCCAAGTGAACTCTCCTACGACGTTCTATTCGCCAGAGCCGATCAAGGTTACTGAGGCAATCATCCGTGCGGGTGGCTTTAATGAGAGCTCCGGCCTTGCCGAGGCCAGCATCTTCCGCGATGGCGAATACATCCCCGTGGACCTCGAAAGCCTGTGGAAAGAAGGGGACATGAGCAAGGATATCGCTCTGCAAGCGGGCGATACACTCATCGTGCCTGAAAAAGAGCCCGAGGAGATTGTGCTGCTTGGCGCGCTCACCAACGTCGGGTCTGTCAGCATCGCGAATATGCGCAATACGGGCGTGCTGAAGATAGTGATGATGGCCGGTCCGACGGAGAAGGCAGATTTGCGCAAAGTGCAGGTCTATCGCGGCGGGCAGCAGATGACGGTTGACATCAAGAAAATCGAGGAAGAAGGGGATATGTCAGGGGATGTCCAACTGCAGCCCGGCGATGTGGTGATTGTCAACGATGCCGAAAAGGTGTATCTGCTCGGCGCGTTTGGGAGGCCCGGAGTGTATCCGTACGACCCGGATCTGTCGCTGTTTGATTACCTCAGTACGGCGGCGTTGGGCGCGGGCTTCGGCCACTCGGTCGGCTCGTTGGTGAGAGTCAAGGAGACAGGCGAGACGGAAGTGACCAAGATAGATATGTCCAAGATCAAGGAGGGACAGCTTCCCCCCGATGTGACCGTGCAGGCGGGTGACATCATTTACTTCCCGCCGGTGGTGGCGCGTAAGGGCAAGACCATGTGGGACTACATCCGGGAGAACTTATGGCTTCTGCAGGTGTTCAACGTATGGGACTAGCGGGCAGCTAGCTTACCTTCCCTTGCATAGCTGTGATGACAATAAACGACGGCCCCGAGGTTTCTCCGGGGCCGCCGTTGTATTCGTTTGGACGCGTTGTGTGCTTTGAAGAGACAATAAGACTGGTTCAGTCGGCCTCTGTGTTGAAGCGATATCCGGCGTCACGGATGGTGAGCACGTACTTGGGTGCGGAGGCGTTGTCTTCGATCTTGCGGCGGAGATTGTAGATGTGGGTCTCAATGAGGGTCTGGTTGCTGTCCTCACGGCTCCACACCTTCTGAAACAAGTCGGGAACTGATAGGACGGCTCCCTCGGCTTCCACAAGGGCCAGCAAGAGCCGGAATTCTGTGGGGGTGAGATCTATTCCCTGCTCGCCCCTGGTAACTTGATGTGTGTGCATGTCGAGCTGCAGCGGTCCGGCTGTCACAAAGCGCTCGGTTGCAGCCTTCGTGGCATACTCAGTCACGCGGCGCAGATGGGCGCGCACTCGGGCAAGCAATTCCTCTGACATAAACGGCTTAACCACATAGTCATCGGCCCCGACCTCCAGCCCCAGCACGCGGTC
This sequence comes from Candidatus Zipacnadia bacterium, assembly GCA_029821145.1. Classification (GTDB taxonomy): domain Bacteria; phylum Armatimonadota; class Zipacnadia; order Zipacnadales; family UBA11051; genus UBA11051. The sequence continues at coordinate 7,468 of JALGTY010000001.1, read as the reverse complement.
GAGTCTCTCGCCGCGCCCGGTCACCATAATGATGGGCACATTTGATTTGCGCCGCATTTCGCGACAGACTGATATGCCGTCTATGTCAGGGAGCATGATGTCGAGTATCACCAGGTCAAAGTCGCCTGCATCGAAGGCGGCCAGCGCCTCCTCGCCGAGAGTATAAGCCTCGGTTTCGTAGCCTTCCTGCTGCAAGCGCAACGAGATAACCTCTATTGTGGTCGGGTCATCTTCTACGATGAGAATCTTAGCTTTTTTCATGCGTGGAATTGGTGCTCCTCCCCCCAAGTTTGCACAGCTATTGATACATAGTCGGGCTATCAAGTGCCCGATGCCTGCAACTACCGAAAGTTCTTCACGAAAAGCCCCAGCAGGTAACAAGCCGTTGTGAACGAACTCTAGTGCTGCGCTTCACTGACGATGTCATTTTAGAACTTTACTTGAGAACATGTCAAACATAAATCATCAACGGGAGTGAGCAATGGCGATCTTGAGGCGATTCGTACTGTCCATTACAGCGGTCACATTGCTAGTATCTATGGGGAGCAATGGTATGTGCCAGGTACAACATCCAGTCTTCGAGTACACGCGCTACAACGCCGACAACATTGACACACTGAAGGCGAAAACAGCCTACTTCATGCAACTTCCTGAGCAGCAACTGCTGTCCTTGGTGCCGACGCAAGCCGGCTTCTACTTCACCGGCTGTCCCAACTGCACCGCTGGCCAGCAGGAACACGGGCTTGCCTGGGACCCGAAAAAGCCGGACCAGGTCCACTGCCTGCACTGCGGCCAGGTGTATCCCAGCGAAAAGTATCCTGTTTCCGGAATTCAGGAAGTCACCAGCCCGGCGGGCAACAAGCTCAAGTATCCCTACTGGGAAGATCAGGACGGCTATCGCTACTACTTCGAGTCATTCGGCGACTACGATGCACGCAAGCAGTTGGCAGGCCAGGCCTACTACATGGCATACATCTATCATGTGACCCGCGAAATCGAGTATGCGCGCCGAGCAGCACTCATACTCAATCGCTTCGCCGAGGCCTTTCCCGACTACATATACAAGTTCGACTACCCGTTCCGACAGAAGGTACTCTACGAGGGCGAGGTTGACCCGAAGGACTTTCGGGGCGGATTTCGCACCGCGCGCTGGGACTGGTGGGCATATATGGATATCCCCGTTGATCTGGTTTACGCCTATGACATGATCTATGCAAGCGGCGAACTGGAAAAGATAGGGGAGGCCAAGCAGCGAGTAGAAGACGATTTCTTCCTGCCCGCCGCCGAGCAGGTCGCGGCCAACCGTGATTCGCTGAGCAATATGAGCCCGGTCGCCTGGCGCGGGATGATAGTCATCGCACGGGTGCTGGAGAAGCCACAGTACCTCCACGAAGTCGTCAGTCGCCTCGAGCGCTTCTGTGCCCAGCAGTTCTACTACGACGGCGTCTGGCGCGAAGGCGCACCATCTTACCACAGCCAGGTAATCGGCGGCCTCTCGTCTGTTTTCAAGTTGACCGAGGGCTATTCCGACCCGGAAGGCTACACCCACCCCGAGACCGGCAAGCGGCTGGACGACCTGGACTTGGGCTCAGGGGTGCCGATGGTGGCCCGGGTCATCGCCTCGCTCGACAGTATGCGGCTGCCGAATGGACGGCTGGCACCCGTGCATGACACCTGGTCCACCAGCGGCCGGGGGAGGCTTTCCGCATCTGAGCCGGTGCTGCTACCGGCGCTGGGCCATGCCATCTTGGGCCGGGGGCAGGGCGATGACCAGATGCAGGTGCATCTCACCTGGTCCGGCGGCTACGGACACACGCACTACGACGGGTTGAGCATGCTGATGTTTGCCAAGGGCGAAGAAATGCTGCCGGACTTGGGCTATACCCACACTCGCTATCGGGGCTGGACTTTGGCCACCGCCTCGCACAACAGCGTGGTGATAGATTGCGAGAATCAGTACGCGGGCAGCAAGCCGCCTTCGGACGGCGCGCTGGAATTCTTCGACGCCACCAGCCCGGACATGCAGGTGGTCGCCGCCAGCAACCCACAGGTATATCCGGAAAAAGCACAGGTATATCGCCGGATGCTGGCGATGGTCGGGACAGATCCGGCAAACGCATACGTTGTTGATGCCTTTCTGGTGCAGGGCGGCCAGCAGCACGACTACTTCATCCACGGCAGCGCCGACAGGCCACAAAGCCTTGGAGTAGCGGGAGCCGGCGGGCCGCTGCACATGCAGCCGCTGGACACGATGCTGCCCGAGGGCGTCGAGTGGAAAGAGCCCGAAGGCGAACATCACGGCGGCTGGATAACAGCAATGGGCAATGCCTATGGATTCCTGGCCGGCAACAGTGTGGGGAGGCCCGCAGCCGGCGTGCAGCTCGCGGAATTCAAGTATGAAGATAAAGACCTGGGCACTCGCGTTTATCTGGTGACCGAGGACGGGGACGAGCTTTACAGCGGAATGAATCCGCAGGTAAGGCCGGCGGGACGAGATGACTCCAAACTCGAACAGTTCAATCGCCACTATGTGATGATCAGGCGCGCGAGTGGTGAGGAGGCGAACCTCTTTGTTAGCTTAGCCGAACCAGTCGGCGGCTCGCCTATCATCAAATCCGTGTCAGTGCTGGAAACGGAAGGCGATGGCCGGGTCCTGGCGGTTGAGACCGATGAGTTTGTTGACATAATAGGCGTGTTCGCAACGGAGATCAAAGGCAGCCATGAAGGCGTCGGATTCGAGATGTCAGGCCCGATGAGCCAGTTGCGCATCCGCCAGGGCGAGGTAATCAGAGCCTACTCCACCGGCTTCGTATCTTATGGGAAATTCATGCTGGACATTGGAGCACCACGGGAGGCGAGGCTTGTCGGTGTCGAGCGTGGGGAAGATGGTGGGGCGCTGCTGATTGACGCCGACTGGACGCAGGTGGGCCCGACTGTCGGAACGGTGCTGGTGCTCGATCATGGCGACGGGAGGACACACGGCTACACGGTGGCATCGGTCGAAAAAGCCGGCGCGGGGAGCCGGATAGTCACCACACAGGACCCGGGCTTTGAATATGATGCCGACACGCAGACCGCTCAGTATAAGTTTTTCCCGCACCACACTCACACGGGAGAGCACGTGGTCCGCTGGCAGGGCGCGGTGAGCTACGAGAAATAGACACGCGCGCTACATATTGGCAAGTACCACGGCGGCCAAAGCAGCCGCTATGCCGGCCCAGCCGATCTTTCCCGGTAGCTCGCGCCAGGCAATCGCGGCGAAAGCAGTGATGATGGCGAGAGTCAGGGCCGCGGTGATAGGAAACAGGATGGACGCCGGATAGAGGTCCAGGCCATAAAGCGTAAGCAAGGTAGCCGCCACGTTGAAGGCGCCCAGCAGTGCTCCCCAAGCAGCCTCCTTGACGCCCAGCTTCCGCTCAGGCCGAGTACGCCACGCAGCCGCGCAGCCCACAGCCGCGACGCTGAACAGTATCGCGAGGTACATGGCTCTTTGGCCCTCGAGGCCTGTGGTATGAAACCACGTGTTGATCAACATCGCCAAGCCGTTGAGTAGGAAGAGTCCTACCAGGACCATGACCCGCCCCAGGGTCAGTGCCTGTCTGCTTACACCCTTATCAAGCGTGAGCAGGGGCAGGGCCAGAACTGCCAGGACCATGCCGTAGGCACGAATGATCTCCGGGCGTTCGTCCCAGATCAGCAGTGCCCCGGCAATCGGCACCAGAACTCCTAGCTGCATGACAGACGCGGCGATGGCCGTGCCCTTTTGCCGGAGCGACGGGAGCAAGAACAGGTATGCTACCACATAGGTTATGCCGCCCAATATGCCTATCCGCAAAGTCTCAGGCGCGGCTGCAGGCTCTGACAGGGAGGCAAGCGCCCAGGCGATGAGGGCGGCAAACGCATAGTTGATAGCGCCGACGGCTACAGTGTCGGTGTCTCTGCGCTGTGCCGCGCGCGTGGTCAGGGCAAAGCCGGCGCCGCACAGGACAATCACAATCAAGAGAAGCATGGGCATCAGCCTATAGCAAACGCGGTCGGTGGGTGTCCATCTTGGGGAAAAGAAACCGTTTTCCCCTGGTAGGAATTCTGGGGGTTATTCGCCGTGGGCATCGCACCACCTGCTCGGGGTATTGGTTGCAGTGCCAATCTGCAGTACAATGTCTGGCAACAAGGAGGTGTTGGTGCATGGCATATCCGAAATGCTTGCGAATTGTGGCGGCTCTTGGTTTGGCTATGCTTGGTGTGTGCCCGCTTTCATGCGCAAAGGAACCGGAGACCGCCGAGCCGGACTGGGCCGCGCAAAGAAACGCCATGGTTGATATGCTCGTTGCCCGCTGGGAGTTGCAGGAGCAGCGCGTCATAGCGGCGATGCGCAAGACCCCTCGGCACCTGTTCGTCCCGGAGGAAGTCCGGCCGTATGCCTATGCGGACACGCCGCTGCCGATTGGGAACGAGCAGACCATATCAGCGCCCTCGATAGTGGCCTTGATGACGGAGCTGCTCAAGCCCAAGCCGGAGCATGTCGTTTTCGAAGTAGGAACCGGCTCGGGATACCAGGCGGCAGTGCTGGCCGAGCTGGTCAAGCATGTGTATTCCATCGAGATCGTCGAGCCGCTGGCCCACTCCGCGCGCGACAGGCTTCGCGAGCTGGGCTACGAGAATGTCTCGGTACGGGCCGGTGACGGCTATCGCGGCTGGCCATCTCATGCCCCCTTCGACGGTATCATCGTCACCTGCGCACCCAACCGCATACCGGAGCCGCTGGTGGAGCAGCTTAAAGAGGGCGGGCGGATGGTGATACCCGTCGGCGAGGAGCACGGAGTTCAGCACCTCTACCTGCTGACCAAGGAGAATGGCGAGATCGTCAAGAAATCGGTGCTGCCGGTTCGCTTTGTGCCGATGACGGGGGAGATCCGGCAAGAACAAGGCGAATAAGGCAATTTATTGCTCCTGCACAGAGCATTTGTCTCAAATGACGGAATCTGCACAGACTTCAGTTCGTCATTAAGATTGCGAGTCAATGATTCTTGAGCACTGAGGCAGCAGACGAAAAACTGGTTGGCAAGGCTCAGCAAGGCGACCAAAGAGCTTTCGGCACGCTCTATTCGCAATATGGGCGCGTGATCTATAGCATCATTCGGCACATGATTGGCAATGACGAGGCGGCCGCTGACCTGACCCAGGAGACTTTCATTCGGGCTTGGCGGTCACTACCCAGGCTACAGGAGCCGAAGGCATTCGGCGGCTGGCTGCGGATGATAGCCCTGAATCTGACGCGCGACTGGCTCAGAGCCGACCGGCCGACACAGCCGCTGGATGGCGAGAATGATGAAGAGATGCCCAGGCAATGGGCCGACGATGGGGCAGGACCGGCCGACCAGTTAGAGACCTCCGAACAGCAGCGGCAGGTCACGGAAGCGATCCAGCGACTCAACGAGGACCAGAGGCTGGTCATAGTTATGCACCATCTGGAAGGCAAGCCGGTTGCGGAGATCGGCGAGGACTTGGGAATACCCGTTGGGACAGTGCTGTCGCGTCTGGCTCGCGGACGAGAGGCGCTGCGGATCAAACTCGCTCCCTATGTGGAGGAATGAGGATAATGGACTGCGCAGAAATCCGGAAAATACTGCCCGACTATACAGTCGGGGGCCTGGAAGAGCACATCGCAGCTCACGTGCGGGCGCATCTGCAGGAATGTGAAAGCTGCCGGCGCGAGCTGAGGGCACTTGAGAATACCGGTGCTCTGCTTGCGCCGATGCAGGCGACTGATCCGCCGCGAGATCTCTGGCCGGCGATCCGATCACAGCTTGAGCCGAGGGCGCGACGCAAACCGGCCTGGCGCGTGTACTGGAAGCCGGCAGTGGCGATGGCAGCCGCAGCGGTGATACTGCTAGCTGTGCTGTTGGCATGGCCGGTGCTGCAAGCGCCGGCCCCGCTGACGCCCGACCTGCCCGTGTTGGCCATGGCCGAGGGCACTACCTACGCCGAGACGCAAATTGCAGCCGCCTGGGACCAGCCGCTGGCTGACGAAGCCTCCCTGGCGCTGGCGATGGCCGTGATCGAGCCGGAGAACGCTGGAGGAGCGATTCCGTGAAGAACAGGCTGTTGGTAGCGGCATTGGTGATGCTGGCGGCGCTTGCGATCTGTGGATGCAAGCCGCGCGAACTCTCGCGTGAGGAGGCCCGGGAGCTTGTGCGCGACATCAGACACGCCAAGGCCGAAGTGAGCCTCAAAGGCGAGCTGACCACCGCCGTGCGCCTGGGTGACAGACACGTCAATGCACAGGCGACGATTCGTCGCGGCGACGGTCGCCTGCAGCTTGAGTTCACCGCCGGCAAGACTAAGGGAGTGAAGATCATTGAGCAGGGCGGCAGCGTGTGGCAGATAGCGCCGGACGGCAAAGCAGTGCGCCGCCTGCCGCGCAACCCGCTGGACCAGATGCCGCCGCTGGGGAAGAAAGCCGTGGTCACCGTCGCACCCGGCGGCCGGGTAGTAGGCCGGCCCACTGACAATGTCGTTATCAGACCCCATCCGGACTCTGCGGCTCGTCTGGAGATATGGGCAGACAAAGAGACCCGATTTCCGCTCGCCGCCGACCGATATAATCACGATGGCGAATTGATTTCGAGCACGCGATACACCGCAGTTGACTTCTCCGCACCGGCCCCCGAACAGGTCAAGCTGCCGAAAGCCCCGACTGGCCGCGGCCGGTTCCAGCAGGCGGAAAAGATTGATAAGGCGAAGGCCGCTGAGGTACTAGGTCAAGAGCCGCTGGAGCCGAAATACCTGCCAGAAGGCTTTGAGCTACAGGGCTATTACGCGCACAACAGGCAACGCGGGGAAGCCGTCGAAGTCCGCTATAGCGACGGCGTGCGGCTGCTGAATATTATAGAAATGAAACTGCCTGGCCGGGAGCAGATGCGAAAGGCGTGGGAGGAGAAACAAAAGCAGGTGCCGGGCCGCGATGAGGCTAGAGCAGACCAGGCCCGTGCCCGGCAAGAGCGGCACGAGGAACTGAGAGAGCGCTGGGAGAGAGCGCTGGCAGCAGCGGCGCGAGGCTCAGGACCAGCGGACCGAACCAGGACGCGGCCCACGCCAGGGCCGTGCAGAACGCGGCCTGAGACAAGGCGGCACGGAACGTGGGCAGCAGCGACAGGGCGACGCGGAGCGTGGTGGGCGGCAACAAGGCCCTCGTGGCGGCGAATCACGCCTGCAGCAGCAGCCAGACAGGCAGCAGCGGGGCGAATGGGGAGGCGGGATGATGCGCAGCCGGCTGCGAGGCAAGATTATCCGCTTCCGGGTCGGCAGCCTGGGCATCATAGTGGCCGGAGAGGTGTCCGCCGAGGAGCTGCGTAAAGTGGCTGATAGTATGCGACAGGGCGGCACGGACTTCTGAGCCCCTCCAGCCCGCAGTATCCCTGAACCCGTAGGTCGGGCTTTCCAGCCCGATGGCGTTGTCGTTGTCCCC
>JALGTY010000448.1 GCA_029821145.1 Candidatus Zipacnadia bacterium | reverse complement strand
TGACCAAGCTGCACCAACAGTGCGCATGCCATGCGCCCCTACAACGGGAATGCCTCTCATTCATCCCGTACTTCGAGCTTCCCAGTCCTATTCATCTTTGATTCCCCCTTCCCTGGAGGGAAGGGGGGTAGGGGGTTAGGAAGCATTGCCCTTGCCGTTTTCCCCTCTCCGGGGTACCCGCGCCAAAGGCGCGGGTCAGAGAGGGGACAGGTAATCGCCTCCTCACCGGCGAAATCAATCATAGCTCGCATATTTCTGCATGCAGGAGAAAGCTACGATGACAAAGCTGCATCAGAACCTCCTTACCCTCGCAACGCTCCTGGTCCCCATACTGCTTGTAGCTCCGGCTTTCGCCCAGGAACTTCTGACCAATCCCGGCTTCGAAGAGATCGCTGACAACGGTATCCCAACAGGTTGGGGCCGACATGCCGGCGGGGTGCCCGAATCGGTCCTGCAGGTCGTGGATAACGCCCATTCCGGCCAGCATGCCGTGCGGCTGATTGACACCGGCCCCCAGGAGCGCGAAAGCAAGTACAGCATTGGCGTAGTCCAAACGGTCAAGGCCGAGGGCGGCAAGTTCTACAAGGGCTCGGTATGGGTCAAAGCCCTTGCCCGCAACAATCAGGGCGCGTTGAATATCCAGATACGCTTCCTCCCCGGCAACAAGCTGCACCAGGTCCAGCTCAAGCCACCCATCGGCGGCGACTGGAAGCAACGCAGCGTCATAGGCGAGGCTCCACAAGGCACCACACACGTGCGCATGTACATCTACACCATGCACTATTGGACCAGCGACAGCCTCATTGACGATGCCTCCCTGACAGCGCTGGACATCGCCACCGGAACCATCCTCGGACCACTACTGTCCAAGGGCAGTTCCGGCATCGAAAAGGTGCGCCGCCTCAACCTGCGCACGGCCATCGTGCTGGACGGCCAGCCTGCGGCGAAGATTCTCGTACCGGCGGGCGAGTTGTACCGGGCCTTGGGTGAGAAGCTTGCACAGGCCATTGAGGCCAAATCCGGTGCCAGGCTGCCGGTTACCGACGAGTATCAGGGCACCGTCGAATCGCCGGAGACGATCATCGCGCTGGGCAACCTCAATAACAACCGCATGGTCGAGCGGCTCTATTTCAACAAGTACTTGCAGATTGATGCGCTCAAGCCAGGCCCGGGAAATTACGTGCTGCAGACCGTGCATGAGCCGTACAATGGCCCGCTGGGCAAGAACGTGATAGTCATCGGCGCTAGTGACGACGAGGGTCTGGCGGCAGGCGTGGATGATTTCGCTTCACGTATTGAACAGGGCCCGGATCTGGTCCTCGAAGAGCCATTGCTTTACGTCTCCGGCTGCAAGCCGATGAATGATGAAGCACGCAACAAGCTGCTCGCGCAGGCTCCAACCATTCACGCTCTGAGGGTTTTCTGGATGGCCACCCAGCAGTACCGCGATACCGGCGATCTGGCCTACGCCGAGCGCGCCAAGCAGGTCCTGCTGTACTGTGGTGAGCGCTTTGTCGAGAATCCTGGCTATCGGGTGACGTGGCCGGAGGAAACCTCGTCCAACATGATCGGCGCAATGTGGGACGTGTTGGAGGAGGCCCCGGTCTTCACCGACCAGGAGCGGCTTGAGTGCACCAATATCGTTCTGATGGCCCTGCACGAGCTACCCCGACACACCTCCGGCTACAGCGGCCTGGAAAGCAATACGACCATCATCTGGAATCACACCACCTTCCCCCTGATGGGCATCTACTGGCTCAGCCGTTACTTCCACCGCTACTACGGTGATGTTGACGCCCAGATGGAGCTCATGCTCGAGAAGGTTGCCGCCTGCTTCGAGGGCCAGATTACCTCCTGGAAACCACAGGAGGATTCGCTGGGCTACTACTCGATCGTGCCCCGACACACCATTGAGTACACGCTGGCGGAAAATGACTACCGCTATTTCGAGAACGGCTCTGTGCGCAAGCATGCTGATTACACCATCGGCATCTGCGACAACACTGGCGACGCGGGCGGCTTCGGCGATTCCGGCTACGGCCACGGCCCTTACGTGCGCAACATCCACTGGGCCCTGTGGTACTACAAGGACGGCAGATATCTGTGGTGGCTCAACAAAGTCCTGGAAAGGGGCTACCCGAATCCCTATGACCAGACCATAGAGCCGGTGGAATGGCCGGAGCTGGCGGGTGTTACTGTGTATGAACTGCACCCGCAGGTGTACGAATACACCAAGGACAAGAGCTACTACGGTGGCCCGATCTCCCCGCCGAATGTGCCACTGGAGAAAGCCTTCGACAAGATCAGTTTCCGTGAGGGTCTCGACGCCAACGGGGAGTACTTTCTCCTCGACGGCTACGCCCGTGGCAAGCATCTCCAGTACGACGGCAATGCCATCATCAAGTACTACGCCGATGGCGAGGACTGGCTCATTGACGGCGATTATCTCGTGCGCAACACCACCGACCACAACATGATTAGCATCATTCGCGACGGCCGCTGTGAGACCCTCGTACCGACCTGCACTGCGCTGGAGGCCATCGGCGATCTGCCGACGGCCGGCTTCACCCAGACCAAAGTCTATGATTACAACGGGGCCGACTGGACGCGCAGCATCTTCTGGCTCAAGGGCGAATTCACAGTGGTGATGGACGAGCTGGAGGCCGTCGCGGCGGGGGATTTCACCTTTGGCGGCGGCGTTGGCAGTCGCAGCCTGGTGATAATCGCCAAGCCTGCCGAGGGTGTGGAGAAGGCGGTCAAGTTCAACGACCCGTACTCACGGCTTGATACTGCCATACAACTCTCCGCCGGAAAGTACGCCATCACCACCTACGCATCCGGCACCAGCACCGGCTCAGACAGCCTCTACCTCCGCGTTGGCGGCGACGGTAGGGTAGCGCTGCACACTCCCATCAACCGCTTCGGCCCCTCGTCATCTACCCCTACCAAGGACACACCTACGCCGAATATTGAAGTCAAGGACGATGGCCTGCACCGTTTCACCTTCACGCTGCGCGAGGGCCCGGGGATCATGCTCGACCGCTTCGTGATACAGGACCTGGAGGGCGAGGTGGTGGCAGAGATCCAGGCCGAAGACGCGCCGCCGCTGCCGCAGGACGAGCTCAAAGATGCCGGCACCAGCGATTTCTATGTGAAGAATGATGGCTTTTCCCAAAACAGCCTCGCGGGGCGCATCAATCACGTCGGCCGCAAGATAACCTACCTGCGCCAGCGCTTCGGCGGCAATATGAAGACCGGCGACAAGGTCACGCTTGCCAATATCT
>JALGTY010000447.1 GCA_029821145.1 Candidatus Zipacnadia bacterium | reverse complement strand
CTCGGCCAGCTCATCAGTCGCACTCGGCAGGGCCACATAGCAAGGATACAGATTGTCTTCGTCGGCGATTATCTCGTCCAGCTTTTCATTGCCCAGTCGCGGCGACCAGCGAGAGGCCCAGGTGTGCATCACCAGTGCCTGCGCGATGCCCAGATAGTCCATCTCCGCAAGCAGGCCGTCGAGATCGGTGAAGTGCGGCTCTTCCATGGCTTCAAAATCTCCGATGCGGCAGTGGCAGTCCATGAACCGGAACTGCCCGCCGCATCCTGCGTCTGAATTCATATATGTTCACTTCCTCCTGTTGAAAGTAACGGCCTCGGGCTGGAAGCCCGAGCTACGCGACAATAAAGGCAAGCCCGAGCTACGCGACAATAAAGGGCAGGCTGACCCACGCGTTAGCGAGTAGTGCGGGACAGGCCGCTTTTCGTACCTGCAAGTGCCTTCTCCCCCGGCCGCCCAATATCCTCCAGCCATCCAATTCCGGAATTTGGTATGGGTAACATTTGCGTGTCGCCCGGTTACAACAATGAGAAGATTGTCCTGTTCTTGGCAAGCAAATTGCAGCATCAGAGGCAGCAACCGCACCCGCAGGCGGACTCCAGTTGGGCCCCTGATCCCGACGAGAACCTCCAGACCGCTGCCGTGCCACTGCGGGAGGCCGTGCAGCGGTGCGCCGAAGGCAATATCTCGGACGCCAAGGGCGTGGCCGGAATTCTACTGGCCTGGGAGCGGTTACCGGGCAGCCCATAGATCGGGTTCGCCTTATGACGGCTACACAACCTGCCGTGAGCCTGTCGCAGCGGTCGGAGCAGTACGCGACACTGGAGAGAGGTCTGGACAGCGAGTGGCTTGAGACCAACGGCCTGGGCGGATTCGCCTCATCCACACTCATCGGCTGCAACACGCGGCGTTACCATGCACTGCTGGTGGCCGACCCACATGCCGGCACCGACGCCGCACCGGCCGGGCGGCGTGTGCTACTCAGCAAACTCGAAGAAACACTCATCTGCAACGGCACCGAGCACGAGCTTTCCAGCAACATCTACCTGGGCGCAACTTACCCGCACGGCTACCGCTATCTGATTGACTTCACCCGCGACCCCTGGCCGACTTTCACCTTCCGGGCCGGCAACGCAACACTGCGCAAGGAGATCTTCATGCCGCACGGGCAAAACTGCACCGTCATTTGCTATACATTGCTGCAGGGGGCCGAGCCCGTGCAGTTGACGGTCAAGCCGCTCGTCGCCGGCCGCGAATTTCACCATCTTACCCGTGCAGACTCGGCAATCGAGCCCCAACTTGACTGCAGCGACGCCCAATTCTCCGTCCGGCTCTATGATGAGCCCTCGCGGCTGTGGATATGGTATGGCGAGGGTCAGTTGAGGCCGATGGATGAGTCGGGCTGGAAGCCCGACCTACGCGAGGAGAAGGCAGGGCGGCTGTGGTACGGAGATGGTGAGGGCGGGCAGGTTGATGAGTCGGGCTGGAAGCCCGACCCACGGGAGAATGGGGTGAGCCACTCGGACGAATCCGACGGCTGCTGGTACTACGACTTTCACTATCCCCGGGAAGCCGAGCGCGGCCTCGATGCGGTCGAGGACCTCTACTGCCCCGGCCAGATCCGGTGGGAACTGCAAGCGGGCGACCGGGCCACAATTATCGCCGCCTGCAAGCCGGTTGCTGACACTGACATTGACGAGCTAGCCAAAGCTGAAGCGGCGCGACGCGAGGAGATCGCCCAGACTGCGGCCGACGATCCCATCACCAGGCGCCTCTTGCTTGCCGCCGACCAGTTCATCATCGCCCGTCACGATGGCAAGAGCATCATCGCCGGCTATCCGTGGTTCAACGACTGGGGCCGCGACACCATGATCAGCCTGCCCGGACTGACCATCGCCACCGGCAGGCACGGAGATTGCAGGGACATCCTGCGCACCTGGCTCCGACACCTTAGCGACGGGCTGATTCCGAACTGCTTCAGCGATGACGGCGACGCGGCCTACAACACCGCCGACGCGACGTTGTGGCTGTCCGTAGCGGCCCGGCAGTATTATGCGGCCACCGGCGATCTTGATTTCTTCGCCGGCGCTGTCTATGACGGGCTGATAGATTCGCTGCGTTGCCACGTCGCCGGCACCGGGCACGACATCGCCATGGACCACTCCGACGCCCTGCTGGTGGCCGGCACCGCTGACACGCAGCTCACCTGGATGGACGCCAAGGTCGGCGACTGGGCCGTCACACCGCGCCACGGCAAGCCGGTGGAGATCAACGCGCTGTGGTACAACGCCCTACGCACGGGGCAATTCTTTGCGGAGAAATTCTCGGATACGGAGGCAGGCAATGAATTGGCCGCCCTTGCTCGCAAAGTCAAGAAGTCGTTCCGTAGTACCTTCTACAGCGACGCACTCGGCTATTGCTACGATGTCATCACATCTGACGGCCCCGATGAGGCACTACGACCTAACCAGCTCATCGCCTGCGCGCTGCCGTATGCGCTGCTGACCACAGATCAGGTAAGAAGCATCGTGAAGATTACCGAAGCGCGGCTGCTGACCGCCTACGGTCTGCGCACGCTCGATCCGGATTACCCAGCCTACCGGGGCCGCTATGAGGGCGATGTGTGGGCCCGCGACGGGGCCTACCATCAGGGGACAGTGTGGCCGTGGCTGATCGG
>JALGTY010000446.1 GCA_029821145.1 Candidatus Zipacnadia bacterium | reverse complement strand
GGCGAAGTGGCTGCGAACGCCACCGCTGCCATGCACAGCAGCCACCACAAATTGCGGTTCACAGTCGCCTCATGCCTCTGCCACAACAGGCGGAGGATATGAGCAGTAAACGGAGCGACGATGGCCACCGCGCCGTTGTACTTCGTTGAAGCCGCCAAGCCCACCGCCAGCCCTGCGAGGATATAGTTGAGACGTGAGGGCTGCTGATAGATCCTGACCGCGAAAAGCAGAACCAGCGTTGTGAAGAGCGCTTGCGTAACATCTACAGTCGCGTAATGAGAATGGAGCACGTGGATGGGGAAAACCGAGCACAGTGCAGCGGCGATGAGGCCCTGGCGATGGCCGCTGATCTGGCGGGCCAGCCAATAGACGGCCACCACGGTGAGCAGCGCCGTTGTGATGGTCACCTCGCGGCCGATTAGTGTCCAGAATTCGAGCAGTTGCGGCACGTGATTGAAGGCGGCCATTGATACCTGGCCGCCGGAAAAAAGCAGGCAGGAGAAGCCCACCAGGTACAGATACAGGCTGCCGTAATTGAAGAAATGTGGGTTGAAGTCGCCCGTCACCAGACAGAGCGCGCCGCGCAGGGAGTGAAACTCATCAGGATGATAGCTGAATAGGTGCAGTTCATTGGGCAGGCCCCAGGTAATGCCGAGATAGCGCAGCACGCCGGCTAGTGCCAGAATGGCCAGCAGGCCGCTCCATGCTGAAGCGGGCGTCTGCGGGCGCTCCTGCTCGACTTCGCTTGTCTGCTCGTCCATGATGCCCTGCTTGCGAAAAATGGTGCATCAGCTACACGCACGCGCGCGGGTATTGTAGCACATTTGGGAAATTGCTTTTAGGGCATGAGCGCGAGGTGCGCTGTCTTTGCGAGGTAGAGCTACGGCTTGGCGTGCATGATAGGATGTGTGGCGGTCGGGCCCCAGTTGCCGGCGCCATCTTGCGCTCGCAGGTGGAAGTACCACACCCCGGGCTTGAGTTGGCCGAACTGCTTGGCGACCGCCAGGCCCTCCAGTTCAGTGTCAGGAGTCGTCAGCGGGTCCTGGTCCAGGCTGTAACTGTATCCCTGGATGCCTGTGGTATCGGTGGCCTTCCAGCGGATGACTGGCGCCTTCGCCCCGACCTTGCCGATGATGAAGTTGTCGAAATGCGCCACTGCGCCCTGGGCGTTGTTCGCATTGTTGCGGTCGTAGATTATGACATACCGCACACTCAGCGCCCCGCTCTTTTGCTGGCGACGCAACGCCGAGCCCAGATTGAAACTGGCGTGATGCCACTGGTTGTCAGCCTTGACCCCGGATATATTGCCGATTGTGCGTCGCCCACCGCCCGTGAAACCGAAGTCCCACCACCGGCCGCCCATATAGACCCCGAAGTCGAGTTTGACCGACGATGAGAGCTTGTAATCGAACGAGATAATCGGATACTGTTCGGCCGAGTAGTTGCCGTCGTAGATAAGTGCCGACATGGCCCCGCCTCTGCTCCTGTTGCTGAGCTTGACACTACAGTTACCGCTGGCGGCGGTGGTCTTATCAATGGTTACGGCCGCGCCCTTAGCGCCACCCCGATTGCGCCAGCCACCCAGGCCGTCCTCGAAAGTATTCGCAATGAGTATGGGGTGAGTGGGGGACTTGATTTCGCGGATGGACGGGCCGTCTTTGTCCGCTGCGTACGACATCGTCCACGACCACGACGGCAGCGTGGCGACCTCGTTGCCGGCGTAGTCCGCCGCCTTGAGCAGTTTCACGTCAACTTTGGTATTGTCATCGAATACCACCGGCGCAGGAGTGACATCCTCGCAGTTCCAGATCATTTTGCGCTTCTGGCGATGGTATCGCAGGCCGGCGTTGGCAATGGTGTATTCGTGACCGGCCACTTCCAGAATGACCGTATTCGGATCCACGTCGGCTTTCCCATTGTCGTAGAGGTTCAGCACTGTTTCCGAGACCGCTGTGGTTGAATCTGCAGCAGGCGCGGCGATGGAAGCGACCGGCCTATCCGCATCGACAAGTACCGGTCTCCGGGTGACGGTGCTCCAGTTGCCGGCACGATCCTGCGCACACAGGCTGATCCACAGCCTCCAGAGATCCGGCAGTGTCATTTTGAAGGTCTTATCTTTCTCCATCAATTCGCGCGAGGGCAGCTTGCTGGCCTGATTGTCGGCTGCCCAGCTTACCCCGGCGATGCCTGAAATATCAGCACTTGCCCAGCTCACAGAAATCGGCTCTGCGCCTGAGATGACAGGAATAATCCGGAAGTTGTCAATGTGGTAGTGAGCGCCGACGCGGTTGCCCGTGCTGCCCCAGTCGGCGAGCAGAAACTGGCGGACTTCGTAATGGCCGGCCTCGGGATCCGCCTTCTTCAGCATTTCGTACAGATCGAATTCCGCGTGGTGCCATTCATTATCAGCCCGGACGTTCGGAACCTGGCCAATTACTCCGACGTTGTTATCGTTGTCTGTGAACTTGATGCCCTGCAGATTCCCATTTACATAGACGGCGAAATCCGTCCGAATGCGATCGTCCAGCTTGTAGTCGAATGACACGATACGGTGTTTGCCCGCCTCGAAGCGTTGGCGGGTAACGTATGCGCCGAACCTGCCGCCGTGTGTCGAGTTGTACACCTTGAGGCTATAGCGGCCATCGGCGGCCGTGGTGTCATCTCGGGAAAGCTTGACCCC
>JALGTY010000052.1 GCA_029821145.1 Candidatus Zipacnadia bacterium | reverse complement strand
GGGGGCGTGTTTCATGAACTGTCTGAAGGTGTGTTCTGCAATCTCGGCTGCGATATCGTCCACGTATGGGTCGTCGTTGCCGAAGTGCGGACAGCTCTGCAGCCGCCGGTGCAGCTCATCGAAGCCGTCGAAATCGGCATCAAGCGCGGCCAGGAGTTCCTCGGCACTGACCTCGGCGCTGTCATAGACCACTTCCCGCACCGCGGCCAGCGAGTCATAGGTGTTGGACAGCCCGGAGATGCTGATGACGCTCCAGTTGTAGCGCGCACCGCCGGCATTGTACTCACGGCCGTTGTCAATGCAGTCATCTATCAGCAGCGTGCGTATCGGCTGCGGCTGCCAGGTGCCTTTGGTCTCCTGCCATCCGCTGACCTTATCAGTCATTTGACGGATTTCTTCGCTGACATCTGCCTTGAACTTCGCCATAAACTCTTCGAACGAGGCACATCTGGTCAGGTGTCGGTGCAGACTTGTCTCAAGGCATAGCGCGAGATTGTAGTATTCATCCACCGAGCCCACGTTCGAGCGGCCATGAATCATCAGCTCAGTGCAGCCGCCGAAGGCGAGGTGGGGGAGATCGGCCTGCGACACACCCAGGTGGGCGGAGTGTATGGCCTGGAGATACTCATCTTCATTGTACAGCGCGGGTAGCCCGGTGCCGCCGGAGATTGTCTCCAGCGCCTGGTCCCAGACTTCCTGGGGCGTATCCCTGCGCAGTCGCAGCGCCAGATTCGGCCTGCGGCGCCCCTTCGCCGCCTCCAGGCAGACCAGCGTCAGATCGTTAGCGCCCTGGGAGCCATCCGCCGCCGTGCCGCCGATGGCAGTGTTCCAGCCGCTGCAAACGTTGACGTTGTCGAATATCCGTCCGACCCACTCCAGGGCCTCCTGTCGCGTGACCTCGCCCTCAGCGATGCTATCGCGATAGTAGGGCCAGAGGTCCTGATCGAACCTGCCGAGGTCGTCGGAGCCGTCAATATAATAGATGAAATTGGTACACACCATCGCCTGATAGAAGCCAGTTGCCGGCTCGAAAGGCACGCTTTGCAATGCAGTCAACAGTTTCTCGGCGGCGGGATGCTCGGATGTCGCGATTACTTCACAGGTCCGCGCGTGCAGGGCCGCTATCCCCTCAAGCAGCGCCAGCAGGGCCTTGTAAAAGCCAATTCGCTCGGCATCCCCGCGCCCCTCGACGGTGATTCTATGTGCCTCGATGCGGTCTCTGTATCCGTTAAGGCCTTCGGCAAGGACCCTTCCGAAATTGACGATGCTGTGGGTATAGCCCTGCACCATCGGGTAATCTTCCATCGCTCGCTTGAACTGGCACAGGCAGTCGCCAACCTCGGGCTGCGTTGCCTGTTGTATCTTCTCGTCCAGAAGCGCCCAATCAATTGACATTGCCTGGGAATAATGGAACCCCATTACCTGCTCGGCATTGAATATGGTTTCGCTGCACGGGTAGAGCGGCTCACCGTCGTACTGCGGCAGTGGGCATGTTTCGAAGAAGCGTTTGAGCCCCAAACACATCCGCATCAGCGGCGAGGCGTCCGGCTGCTGCATGTATCCTGCCGCCATGAATTCTCCGGCTTCCTCAAGCAGCGACCAATCTGTCTTTTTCGCATCAATTACTGCCATGGTGACCCACCTCGGGCTGAGTCGTTAGTGACATGGGAGTCGTTCGCCGTCTCCATCCGTGCATCCTGCTCTGTGTGGCTCATTCGCTTTCCCATCTCGCGCGTACAGATACGGATAGTGGCGTCGAAGTTGGCGGCGTTCTTCGTGGCTGTTGGATTCACGAGACGCAGATATGCCCACATGAGTCAAACCATTGATAAGGGTAGGGCCATTTCTCTGGACGAACTTATAAAGTTTTGTGTAATTGATGGTTGCATAGTAAGAAAAGATAAAGTATAATCTCAGCAAATCTGATATGGGCCTGCGCCCAGTAGCAACTAAGGGACTAACAACTGCAGCTAACGATAAAGCAACATAGGAATATACAGATAGATCACTTACCAAGAAAGCAGCGCGCCGGCGTGATAGCAGCGGCAGCCGTTTTGGGTTGTCTGTGTGTGGTTATCCGACGGCGTTAAACCACAGCATTACGATACAGGAGGCTGCAACAATGACATGCATGCGCAGTGCACTGGCAGTACTGGCAATGGTTGTAATACTTGCCACTGTGGGGCCGGCCCCGGTTCAGGCACAGGCCCCGGCCCCACCGCTGGAACTCTACGCTGTCTCCCACCTCTTTGCTCTTCCCACCGCCACGACCACCCGCCTCTTCGGCATGGGCGGATTCGTGACCTGCATTCAGGATGATGGCTTTGGCAACCCGGCGTTCGCCGGCACGCTGGAAGCCTACCACGCCGTTGGCCGGTACTCCTCAACGGACTTCGACAGTGGCCTGAAATTGACGGGCCAACAGGCCTCGGTAGCGATCCCGCTTCAGAAAGGCAGAAGGGGCCTGCAGATTACCGGGTTGAGGCTGAAAAGCGACCCGGGCGTGCCGGTGGGCTCGCCGCCTGGCACTCCGGCCATCGGCTATGATGAGTGGGACATGGCGATTCACTACGGGCAACGTGTGGGGCACTCGTGGGTGCTTGGCCTCGGCCTGTCGCCGGTTTTCCATAACTCCACCGATTTTCGCTTGCCGGCTCCCATCGGCCAAGTGGCACACTTCAGGACCACAGTTGAGGAAGGCTACCGGTTGGGGGCTCTGTACCAGATCGAAAACGGCGGTTGGGCCGGGTTTGTTTACGATAAGTATCACGAGAAGCTCACCGTAACAGGCCTCCCCATTCCGGTCAGGTATTCATCGGAGGAAATCGTTATAGGCGTCTCGCAACCGATTACCGAACGTGTGCTGGGGGCCGTCGAATGGCAACAGTTGACCACCGAGGGCAATGGCACAAAGGTGGGCGACTCGGGTTTCAGATTCGGCATTGAAGCCATCGCAAGCGACAAGTGGACAGTGCGCTTGGGCACCAACGACGGAGCCTTCTGTGCGGGTCTGGGCTATGCGGACAGCGATTGGTCCGTGGAATGTGCGTTTATGAGGGACTGGAACGATGACAGTGTAGGCGCTGTTTTCGGTGGCTCCGATACGCACCAACTGGAGCTTACATACTGCTGGTAGCATTCGGCAAGAACGCCAGCCTGACATCAAAACATCTGAATTCACATGTCGCAGGGCACGCCACAACGGTGTGCCACAGGACTGCTCAGTCAGCGGTTCTGCATGGGCCTGCTTCAACCAGTAATAATCGCACTACAAGATGCAGCAGAGGGAGAAGCTAGGATGGGGCCTTCATTGCTGAGTCCCCGTCGGCGGGTAGTCATTACCGGATTGGGGGTAGTAGCACCCAACGGCATAGGCAAGGATGCCTTCTGGGATGCGATAATCGAGGGGCGGTCCGGTGTTGACTGGATTACCTCTTTCGACACCTCAGACATATACTGCAAGATCGGCGGTGAGGTGAAGGATTTTGATGCTGCCGATTTCATGCCCGCCAAGAAGGCCCACAGAACCGGGCGCTTTTCCAGTTTTGCTGTCGCCGCTGCTCGGCTGGCCATGGAGGATGCCGACCTTGATCCGGGCACTTTGGATCCCTACAAGAGCGGCGCTGTATTCGGCACGACCATGGCCGGGCTGGGAAATATCGGGGATGATATCTATCACCATTTGGAGCGACATGGTGTCAAAGGACTGGACCCGCTGTCTCCCAGCCAGGTATCAGCACACGCCAGCACCGCGAATGTGTTCATCGAATTGGGTATGAAGGGCCCCAATAGCACTACTGGCGCGGGCTGTGTGGCAAGCATAGATGCAGTGGCTAGCTGTGCAAATGCACTGCGTTCGGGTCAGGCGCAGGTCATGATTGCCGGGGCCAGCGAAGCTTGTCTAAGCCTTGTGGGGATGAGCGTGCTGTGTGCGCAGAAGGTGATGACTCACCACAATGACCCGCCGCAGGAGGCATCTCGGCCTTACGACAATACCCGCGACGGCCTGGTGCTCAGCGAAGGTGGCGGAGCAGTTGTTCTGGAGACGGCCGAACATGCCATGGACCGGGGGGCCCGCATATATGCCGAGGTCATGGGGTACGGGTCCACCACCGAGGCCTATCACTTGTTGCTGGCCAATCCCGGGGGCGAGGAGCTTGCCTGTGCTTTCAGGCGGGCTCTACTTGCAGGCAAAGTAGCTTCTGACGAGATAGACTACATATCTGCTCATGGCATCTCGAATCGCCAGTACGATATCGCAGAGACAAAAGCTGTAAAGATGGTCCTGGGACGCCGGGCGTACAGTGTGCCGATGAGTTCGATCAAGTCCAGCGCCGGGCAGCCGTTCGCGCCCGGCGGGGCGTGGCAACTGGCAAGTGCGTGCATGAGCATTCAAACCGGCATGATACCGCCGACAATCAACTATCGGGTTCCAGACCCGGAATGTGACCTGGATTACGTACCGAACTATGCGCGTCGTGCGCGGGTTGATACTGCCATGATCAACTCGCACAGCGTTGGCGGAACGCACGGTTGTCTGATAATCAGGAGGTTCGAATAGGCGTCTCGGCTGAGTGCCCGAGGCGGCTGCCGCACGGCCACAGAGGTTCGTGGATGCGGGAGGGTACCGCAGGGAAATGTACTTCGAACTGGACCAAGTAATTCTGGTGAGCATTTCGCTCGCCACAGCCACGTTGGGCATAGTGGTTTACCACCGCGCGCCGGACCGTGTGTGGAATCGTCTGTTCACGGTGCACGCCTTCGCGGTCAGTGTGTGGGTGATATTGAATGCGCTGATACAATCTGCTCCCACCGTTGCTGATGCCGGTCTCTGGGTCCGCCTATCTCACCCTGTGGTTGCGGTGGTAATCTGCACATGCGTTGATTTGTTCTGGGCATTTCCAGAGCGCGTGGAGCTGGCGCCTCACTTGCACAGATATGTTCTGTACGCGATGGGTCTTGTGTTCAGTACCGTGGGGATGCTGCCCAATCTCTACAGGTCAATTGAGCTGGCCCACGGCACGGTCATCGTCGAGTACGGCTGGCCGTTCATGGCCTTCGGCCTGTTCACGGTCGTCACGCTCGGCTACGCTGACTATGTGCTGATTCGCAAGCACCCGCGCCTCAGCGGTGTGCAGCGGGCGCAGGTGAAGTATGTGCTCACCGGCATGATAATTGGCCAGGCAATCGCGCTAGTGACGATGATTCTGCTGCCCTTAATCTGGGATAACACCTACTACAGCCGGTGGGGCTCAGCCAGCTACATCTTCGTGATCGGCTTCGTAGCCTACGCAATTGCCAAGCATAGAATCATCAGACCTGTAACAGCGTTGTACCGCGCCTCCGCGTACCTGCTGACCGGGGCCGCCGTGGCTGTACCACTTGTAGCTGCCTTCACAGTTGCCCGGCCGATTCTGGACGCTTCGAGAATGTCCCCGGCACTGGTATATGCGGTTGCCGGCATCATCTTGGGGGTGCTCGTAGTACCGGTACATCAGCAGATCAGACAGGCGCTCGATCGGGGTCTGCCGCACGGGCGTGTGGCAGAGGCAATCAGGCAAGCTTCTGACGCCATCCTGCGTACGCTGGACGCCGAGCAACTGCCCGAGTTCCTGTCCGACACCATATCCGGCATTCTGTATCCGGCTCATGTCAGCGTTCTTACCAAGGATGAGGCGTCCGGGAACTTCGTTTACAGATCCCGGAATTCTGCTTCCGGCAACCACAGCCTCCAAAGGGTGTCCGAGAGCTTGCCACCCGATTCCATAGTGATTCAGGCCGCCTCGGAGGCGCGCGACTTGCTGGAGCGGTCGCAGATAATGCGCTTTCATTCCTTGGAGGAGGCCAAGCCGCTGGTGGCTGCCATGCGCGAGTTGGATGTGGAGATCGTGGCCCCGATACTGTGGGAAGACCGGCTTATTGGGCTGGTGCTTATCGGCGAGAAGCTATCTGGTGATATGTATGCTCCCGAAGAGCTGGCAATGCTGCGCAATATGATGCCGCAGGTGTCACTGGCCGCCCGCAATGCGCAGCTTTACGGCGAAGTAGTCCGCATCAATGAGTATAACGAGAATATTCTCCTGCAGATGAAGAGCGGCGTCATCGCAATTGACAGCGACCAGACTATTGTTCTATTCAACCCGGCCGCAGAGGAGATACTCGGGATTTCGGCAGACCAAGCGATAGGCCAAGAGCTTGATGTGCTGCCGCAGAGGATTGTCGGATGCTTGCGAGAAGCGCTTGGCGACAGCGCCAGACACTCTGAATATCACTTTGAGGTACCACGGCGTGGTGGCGATACGGTGCCAGTGGCGTGCAGCACTACTGCGTGGGCGGGGTCGTCACTGTCGCAAAGAGGCGCAATGGTTGTCATCAGCGATCTGACAATCGTCGAGGAGCTTGAGCGTGAGCGCCAGCAGGCCGAACATCTGGCCTTGATCCGGGTGCTGTCCGCCGGCATGGCGCACGAGATTCGCAACCCGCTGGTGGCGATTCGCACATTTGCCGAGCTCCTGCCGTCACGCTGGGAGGACGCGGAATTCCGCGGCAACTTTCTGGCAACGGCCCAATCTGAGATCGAGCGCATTGACCGGCTGCTGGCGGACATGTTGATGCTGTCCAAACCGGCTGACGCAGTGACTGAGAAGATTGACGTGAATCGAGTTTGTGAGGGTGTTGTGCGCGCCATGTCTGCCCGTGCCGAGACGGGCGGGATTGAGCTTGTCACGGAGCTGCAGTCCAATGGTCGCCAGCCCGTCGGGGACGAAAGCCGACTGCACCAGGCTCTGCTCAACTTGGTGACAAATGCCGTCGAGGCCGAGCCGCAGTCTGGCTTCGTAAGAATCACGACTCAGGAAGCCATTGACAACGAAGAAAACGCGATCGTAGTAATAAGCGTGCACAATGGCAACAGCCATATTCCCGAAGGTCAGCTCGAGGACATATTCAAGCCATTCTACTCGCGCCGCTCAGGTGGTACAGGGCTGGGCCTGGCCATTTGTCATACCATCATCCAGGAGCACAATGGTATGATTCGGGTCCAGTCAGACCCAGATAGTGGCACCGAATTTGTCGTGGAGTTGCCGCTCAAGTCTGATAACGGAGAAAGCTAGTATGTTTGTCATACTAACTAGCGATTTGAGTCCGGAGTGGATTGATCGGGTCAGCAGCCAACTGGCCGATAAGGGTATGGTGGTGCCTGCGGAGGGCGCGGATGCTGCTATGGCCATCGTGCACAGGCTGCCGGTGTCCGTGGTTATCGCCAACATGAATCCACTGACCACGCAGAAGCTGCTCGGGTACACGCATATGGCTGAGGGGGCCGCGGACGCCGTGTTCGTTTGTGTTGCATCTAAGGAGGTCAAGGAGCAGATTCAGATTGAGGAACTGTTGGTACCGGATTTCTGGCTGGATCCGGACGGCGGGCCGACGGAGATATCAGAGATTCTCAGCGCGGCCATGCAGAAAGCAAGGTTAACAACAGCCGCCCGCGCCGGCGCGCCCGTTGATCCGTCCGAGGCGCATCCAGTCGCGCCGATACCCGACCTGGCTGTGTCCGAACACGAAGTCTTTCGCCGGCTGATGTCGGCATTGACAGGAGGACTCGATACCGAGCGTCTGCTGTCGGCTTACGTCGAAGCCGCCTGCGAACTGATCCACTGCGCCAGCTACTGCCTCCTGTGGCGCGAGCAAGAGGCAGAGTGTCTGACCGTAAAGGCGTCCCGTGGGCTGCCTCCAGAGGTGGTCAGCAGGGGCCGGATGCTGCCGGGCGATGCGCTGAGCAGTTGGTATCATCGCAACTGCCGGGTACTTACAAGAGACGAGTTGTCCGATTGGGCTGACACCGCCCTCGCTGCAGACTTAGCCCGCGAGTTGGAGGTGTTTAGAGGCCGGGTGGCGGTGCCGCTTATCGTACACGGTTGCCTCGACGGACTGCTAATTCTGGGCGAAAAGGTCATCGGTCAGGCATACTCGATCGCAGAGCTGGAAACTCTGTTCGTCATCGCCGGCTATGTGGGGATGCAGCTCGAAAGCATGCAGGCTCAGGCCCAGACCGAACGCACCGGGGCCTATATGGAGCAGAGTCTGTTGAGTATGCGGTGTGGGGTCATTACAGTGGGGCGCGACCAGCGCATCGCGATATGCAACCCGTATGCGGCCGATGCTCTGCAGATGCAGCGGGATGAGGTAGAGGGGGCCGATTTGCGGTGCCTGCCCTCACCTCTAGGCGATCACCTTCACGCTGCATTCACATCGCCGGGGGCCGCAATTCAGGGCAAGAAGGTCGAGATACCGAGCCTGGGGCTTTACCTGCGTGTCAGCACCTCCCGGCTATTGG
This sequence comes from Candidatus Zipacnadia bacterium, assembly GCA_029821145.1. Lineage (GTDB taxonomy): Bacteria > Armatimonadota > Zipacnadia > Zipacnadales > UBA11051 > UBA11051. The sequence goes on along the minus strand of JALGTY010000052.1, from coordinate 5,713 downwards.
ACGAAGACGGCGCGCCGGTTGGCAGCGTGATGGTGTTGGAGGATGTGACGGCGGCAGTCACCCACGCCGACCGCACTCGGCAGCAGCGGCGCCTCGACATGCTCGGCCAGATCGTGCAGGGGATTGCCCACGAGATAAGGACCCCGCTGACGGCGATAAAGACTTACGCCCAGTTGATTGACGGGCCGCAATCAAGCCAAGAGCTGGCCGGTTTCTGGCACAGCACTGTAAGTCCGGAATTGGAAAGGCTTGACCGCCTGATCAACCAACTGGTGCGGATGGTCCAGCAGCCGGAGCCCAACTTCCAGTTGGTGGACCTCGAAGGCATTGTGGAGGAGGCGATCGAGCAATTGCCAGGCTCTGACGGCGATAAGGCGCCGCTGGATTTGCAGATCAAGACACCAGTTCCGCGAATTGTAGCCGACCCCACCTCGACACGCGAGGCTTTTTCGTACTTGCTTCGCTACCTGCAGAGCAACGGCTCGCCGGTCACTGTGCTTGTGCAGCACGAGGAGAGTGACGCAGAGAGCAGCGCATGCGTAAGAATGCGCACGTCTGCAAGCGGTGATCACTCAAGCGGCGAGAAGATATTTGATCCGCTGTACGCTCTACAGCAGCCAGACGTGGATCTGGGGCCGGCAATAAGCTGGCAGATCGTTGACAAGCAGGGGGGAAGAGTAGAAGCCAGGACAGAGAACGGGAATATCGAATTTCGGATTGTCTTCCCGATCACAAGCCGAGAGACGATGAGTTCCCTGGAGGGACTTAAGGATGGAAAGGCCTAAGGTACTGGTCATAGACGACGAGGCAGGACCTCGCGAATCCTTGCGAATGATACTGAGAGACAGCTATGAGGTCATATTGGCGGCAGGCCCCATCGAGGGGCTTAAGCTGGCCGAGGAGCAGCGGCCCGATGTGGTCTTTCTTGATATCAAGATGCCGGAGATGGAAGGCACTGAGGTACTGCGCCGCATCAAGGAGATTGACCCGGATATCGAGGTGACGCTGTTCACTGCGTTTGCCGCAATTGACACGGCACAGCAGGCGGTGCGTCATGGCGCGATAGACTATTTGACCAAGCCTTTTTCGGTCGAGGAGGTTGTATCAGTTGCGGCCCGCGCGCTGCAAAAGCGCCGGCAACGCCAGAAAGAGCAGGCACTGTTACAGCAGATACAGCCCGCCGCCCAGGCCATCTCAGGACAGTTGGACGCGCTCGACGAGCCGTCCTCTGCCTCCGACCAGCGCGAGATACTTCAGAATCTTGCTGAAGCCCACAACTCTATCGAGACGCAATTGAGCAAGGTCGCCCGGCTCGATGCCATTGGCGAGATCGCGGCTGAGGTTGCGCACGATGTCAGCAATTTCCTCACCGCCATATTGCTGCGCATTGAGATGCTGCTAATGAATCTGAAACAGTCACAGCGGGTAGATGCCGATACGGTTAAGGACGCACTACAGGACATAGTCGAGGCCGCTCGTAACGGTGTCCAGGCCGTGCAGCGTATCTCGGGCATCTCCAAGTCAGACCCCTACGAGCCTTCTGAGCACGTAGATGTTAACGATGTCATCAGGGATGTGGTGAGCCTAAGCGTCGGCCAGTTTAACGATGGGCAAGGCAATAAGATCACTGTAGAAACAGGCCAGGTTCCGCCAATCTACGGCAGCCCCACAGCCCTCCGCACCGCCATCATGAACATTGTCATCAATGCCAGGCAGGCTCTCACCGAAGGCGGACAGGTCTGTCTAACGACACTTGTTGAGAAGGGTGAGGTGGTCATACAGGTGCGTGACACGGGTGTGGGCGTCCCGCCTGAGCTGATATCCCGCATCACCGAACCGTTCTTCACTACCAAGGGTGAGCGGGGGTCGGGGCTGGGGCTCAGCGTAGCTCGCAAGGTTATCGCTCGCCACGGAGGGACACTTAGTTTCGACAGTGAGCCGGGCAAGGGCACCACGGTCAACATACGGCTGCCGATCGCAAGTGAGCACGCTGCAACGGAGGATCGCGCGGCGCCCGAAGCTGCGCCAGCCCCCGAGGACGTGCCCGATGTGTTGGTGGTGGACGACGACAAGCGGATGTTGAACACTCTCAAAGCGTCTCTGGTAGGCGCGGGGCTGGTTGCCGAGGGAGCTGAGGATGCAGAGACGGGTCTGCGCAAGTTTGAAGACTACCTCCGTAACTCGCAACGCGCCCCAGGCGTGGTCGTCGCAGACCTGCGGATGCCAGGTCTGCTCGGCACTGACATGGCCCAGCGCATCAAGCAACTGGCGCCAGATACCCGCTTCATCCTCATTAGCGCCTATGTCAATGATGAGCCCGAGCTGGCATCGTGCCCTCATCTGGACGCCGTTATTGGGAAGCCGTTCAAGATATCCGACCTGCTCGAACACATGCCATTCGTGACCTGACCCACGTTTCCATTCAGTTGCGGATCATGGCCTCATTAGCGCGCCGTACCAGTTCACCCATGGCCTCTGCATCGCCTGTCACGCACCACAGTTGCGCCATATTCCGCAGTTGTCGTGGTGCCATTCCCGCTGATTTCGCAATGGAAGCCAGCGTGTGGGAGAGGTTGGTCAGTATGCCCGCTGTCTCCAGTTCTGCGGCAAATTGCATCGTCACCGCAGTCATTTCGTGGAAAGCCATCCCATTGATCTTGTATGGCAGCGGCTCCCAGAACTGCGGCGGGAACAGCAGTTTCACTTTGTAATCGAGGTTGCTGAACACGTACTCGTCCACATCATCTATCTCAATATTGTATTTCTCCGGCTTCTTTATCCATGGCGTGCCGGGGAACACGCCCGGAAATTGCAGTGGCACCGAGTCGGGCCGCAGCTCTTTCACGAACTCCATGCTTTCGGCCAGGGTCTCGGGCGTGTCGAATGGCAGCGGGACGATCATGGAAGCCGCTGAAAAGATGCCCGCTGCCTGAGCGGCCTTGAGCGTGTCTCTGACCTTCTCCAGCTTGATCCCCTTGTGTACAGCCTGGTCGAGGATTTGCTGGCTGCCTGACTCCAGGCCGAAGAATATGGAGTACAGACCCGACCGGGCCAGCACCTCGAAATGGTCTGCGTTTGAGGTGCGGAAGTGGCCGAATGAGTTGTACTCGATATCAAGGCCGCGACCAATAATCTCCTGAGCCACCGCGTACATCAAGTCTCCCGACGTCGAGGCGCCCCCGAAGCGAAATACCGATATGCCATGCCGCTGCTGTAGATGCTGCATGGTATCCACGATCTTGCCGGGCGAGGCGGTGCGCTGCCGGCCGCCATCCTCCATCGGATGGACACAGAAAGCACAGCGGTTGGAGCAGCCGCGGCTGTCGGTGAGGATTACCATCTTGATCTTGTCATCGCCAGCCATCGCGGGATACACTTCGGGGTCGTACACCGGCATCGGGAACGAATCGAGTTCGACGCTCTCGTCACGGGGATGCTCAACGATCTGTTCACCGGCCCGGCAGACGATACCAGGGGTCTCCTGCAGGCTGTCTCGGCCGTCGGCAATATCAGCCAGCTTGACGACAATGTCTTCGGGGTCCCCGAAAATAATGGTGTCAAAGGCGGAAGTGGAGCGGAATATGATACCACGGAACCAGCAGGCTTTGCGGCCACCAGCGGTGATATGCAGGTCAGGGAATTCGCCGCGCAGCCGCTCGGCCAGGTGAACGCTGCCGGCATAGCCGTCGCCGTCGGAAAGCTCGAATGCCACCAGGTCCGGCTGCCAGCGTCGGGCCTGCTCCACCAGTTCGCTACCTATTTCAACGACCGTCTGCTCCTGGTGAGCGTCCAGTTGCGCCGACCACTCTTGCAGCTTTGCCAACTGCTCGGCATCCGGCTGGCCACCGCCACCCATGAGCCCGGCACCGAGAGGCTTGAGCTGCGCGGTTACCGCCTCAGGAAACAGCCGCCTCATCATTGATACGGTGCCGTAGTCAACGATCCTAGCCTCATGACCTGCGCCGATCAAAACCCCGGCGAGATTGGCCAACCAGTTGTTGGCAACCAGATGTCTGGGGGTGGATGGATAGCCGGAATAGCTGATTAACAAAGCTCTTGCCATATCAATGCTGCCTCCGCTCACCGCTGTTGCGTACTGCAATGTTTTTTGGGTATGGCTGTGCTCTACGCGGGAACATTATATCACCCAGGGGTTCGTTTCGTCTCCAAGCTGCCGTCGTAGTGCAGCCAGTTCCGCCTTCAGTTCTGCGGTGGTGTCCGCATAGGCCGGCTCGTCATATACGTTCATCAGTTCGCAGGGGTCTTCGTCGAGGTCGAACAGCTCCCACTCCTGTGGCCCGGGCTCCTCCTCGTAGTAATAGATGAGCTTGTATCGCCTGGTACGGATGCCGTAGTGGGCATAGACATTGTGACCGTCGCAGTGCATGAAGTAGCGGTAGTACATCGCCGTGCGCCAGTCTGCCGGCGTCTGCCCCTGCAAGAGTGGGAGGATGCTGCATCCTTGAACTTCATTCGGGACTTGTATGCCCGCGTACTCCAGGAAAGTCGGCGCGAAATCCACGTTGAGCACCATGTCATCATTGACCGAACCGGTCGAGACCTCTTGCGGATAGCGCACCAGCAACGGCATCCGCAGCGACTCCTCGTACATGAAGCGCTTGTCGTACCAGTTGTGGTCGCCCAGGAAAAAGCCCTGGTCGGAGGTGTATATGACGATCGTATTATCGGCCAGGCCCTCTTCATCCAGGTAATCCAGCATCCGCCCGACGTTGTCGTCAATCGAAGCCACGCAGCGCAGGTAGTCCTTGATATACCTCTGGTATTTCCACTTTTTCAGCTCCTGGCCCGAAAGGCCTGCCGGCTGCTGCTGCTTGAGGTCCTTCTCATCGAGGTCGCGGTCAATGCGCATCTGTGCCGCCGCCGCAGCCGCTCCCCGGTTGGAGTAATCGTCATCAAACGTCGGGGGCTCGGGGATGTCCACGTCCTCGTACATATCTGCATGCTTATCATCCGGCTCCCAGCGGCGGTGCGGGGCCTTGTGATGGCATAGCAGGCAGAACGGTCTGTCCGGGTCTCGGTCCTGCAACCACTGCAGCGAGAAATCAGTAATCAGGTCGGTCACATAGCCCTCGTAGACTCTTTCCTGTCGCATCTCTATGAACTCCGGATTGTGGTAAAGCCCCTGCCCGGGCAGCACATTCCAGTAATCAAAGCCGGTTGGGTCATGGAGTCCTCCGTGCCCCAGGTGCCACTTGCCGATGATGGCGGTTTGATAGCCGGCCTGCTGCAGCAACTGCGGAAAGGTCGTCTGGCTGCCGTCGAATTTGTCGTGTAGCGTCGCCACGCCGTTTATGTGGCTGTATGTGCCTGCCAGGATCGAGGCGCGGCTGGGGGCGCAGATCGAGTTGGTGCAGAAGCAGTTGTCGAAGCGCATACCCTCCTGGCCGATGCGGTCAAGGTTGGGGGTCTGGTTGATCCGGCTTCCGTAGCAACTGATCGCATGTGAGGCGTGGTCGTCGCTCATAATATACAGGACGTTCGGCTTGGCCATTTTATGTATGTCCCCTGGTTCTGCTCTGTGGTCGTTAGTATCGGGCGAGCACGGCGTCTCTAGAAGCTGTTTCAAAACCCGGTGTGGGGATGGGGGGGACAGTCCCTAAAGGGACAGTCCCCCTCCACCAGCCGCGTATCACGAGGGGACTGTCCCTTCAGGGACTGTCCCCTGGGTAAGAAGCAGCAGCGTCTTTCCAGC
>JALGTY010000445.1 GCA_029821145.1 Candidatus Zipacnadia bacterium | reverse complement strand
CCCAACTGCGCGCCCGAGTATGTGAAGGCCATCAAGGCATTTGCGGCCGACAAGCTGGATCAGATGTGCGAGGACTGCGTGCGGCGCTATGACGAGAACCCGCTGCGCATGATAGACTGTAAGAACGAGCAGTGCCGGGCGGTGATGGAACAAGCCCCGACGATGCTAGACATGCTGTGCGAGGAATGCGCTGAGCACTTTGCGCAGGTGCAGAGCTATCTGGATCTTCTGGGCATCGAGTACGAGCTTGACCCGTACATTGTGCGCGGGCTGGATTACTACACGCGCACGGCGTTTGAGTTCGTAGCCGAGGACATAGGAGCCCAGAGTTCGATAGGCGGCGGCGGGCGCTACGACGGCCTGGTGGAGCAAATGGGCGGCAAACCAACCCCTGGCGTGGGCATCGGGATCGGCGTCGAGCGCGTGCTGCTGGTGCGGCAGCAGCTTGGTGTGGCGCAGGCAGAGCCGGCGCGCAGCGGATGCTTCATCGTCACGTTAGGGGATGCGGCCTGGGCAGGGGGCCTGAAACTTGCAGCACAATTGCGGGGCCAGGGCCTGCGGGTGGATGTGGACTACCGCCGGCGCTCGATGAAAGCCCAGTTGCGCTACGCCGATAGCGAGAAGTTTGCCAGAGCTCTGATAATCGGCGACGATGAGTTGGCAAAGGGCGTCGTTGCAGTCAGGGATATGGACAGCGGGCAGCAGGAAGAGGTCGCAATGGGGGAGTTGCCGGAGTTCTTGTGCAGGTCAACGCACTAAGCTGCTGTGCATAGCCTGAGGTCGCCAGCGTAGGATGATCAGATGAGAGCATTGCACTGCCCGAAATGCAACCAGGCCACGACGACGGATGAGGCCGGTAACTGCATTCTCTGCGGCTTTTGCGTGGAGAAGGCACAGCGGATGACCTTGCGACTCTATATCGTGATAGTGGCAGTTTCGCTGGCAACCGTTATCTACGGTGTAATAGTGTTTGTGATGGAACAGGTTGCGCCACCGACGCCCGGGGGGCCGAAGTTTCTAATCTATGTTTTCCTGGCGCTGGCAGCCGGCATCGGGGTGCTTGCCATAGTCGGTATAGCGCCGCTACTGCGCAATCGGCCCGGCTCGGCGTCGGTGTTCAGGAGTCTGGTAGTGCAAGCGGCACTGGCCGAGAGCATCGCTATCATGGGGCTAGTGCTGTATTTTGTGCTGAGCAGTGTGCAGTGGTTTGCGATATTTTTGGCGATAAGCTGGGTGGTTTTTACCATAATTGGCATCAAGCTTGGCGACGACGTCATCGAGTTCGAACGGCGGCTGGTAGGAGAGCTGGAGGAGTAGTAAGCTGTACTATTCATGAGTGAAAAAGACCTCGGGCTGGAAGCTGAGAATGCTTCGCATTCTCACCTGACCTGCGTCAGCGCAGGTCAGGCCGAGCCACGCGGCTATGTTAGTGAAAGCCTGTGCCAGGTGATAGTATCTGGAAAGGTCCGCCCCGACGCGTAGTGTCCGCAGGAGGTAACCGCATGTCGTGTCCGTCATCGTTCATCAAGCGTACGAACAATTGCGGCGAGTTGCGGCCGGAACACATCGGCCAGCAGATCGCGCTGAACGGCTGGGTCCACCGCCGCCGGGATCACGGCGGGTTGATATTTGTTGACCTGCGCGACCGCTCCGGACTGGTGCAGGTGGTATTCGACCCGGAAGTGGCCAACGAGGCGTGGCAGATGGCCCATGAGGTGCGCAGCGAGTACGTGCTGGCCGTCAGGGGCGAGGTGAGACGGCGGCCGGAGGGCACCGCGAACCCGAATCTGGCCACCGGCGAGGTGGAAGTAGTGACCCACGAGGCACAGGTGCTCAACCCCGCCGAGACACCGCCGATATCCGTGGCCGAGGCGGGTGAAGTTGATGACATGGTGCGGATGAAATACCGCTACATAGACCTGCGCACCGAGCGGATGCAGCGCAACCTGCAACTAAGACATCAGGCGGCGCAGGCGGTGCGTAACTTCCTCAGCGGCGAGGGCTTCTGGGAAGTGGAGACGCCGGTGCTGTTCCGGCCCACTCCGGAGGGCGCCCGCGATTATCTGGTGCCCAGCCGCGTGAGCCCGGGCAACTTCTATGCCCTGCCGCAATCCCCCCAGATCATGAAGCAGCTTCTGATGGTCGCGGGCGTCGAGAGATATTTCCAACTCGCCCGCTGCTACCGCGATGAGGACCTGAGAGCGGACCGGCAGCCGGAGCATACCCAGATTGATATCGAGATGTCATTCATTGACCGTGAGGACATCTACGACCTGACCGAGCGGCTTTTCCACGCCATGTTCAAGGAGACTATCAGTGCAGAGCTGCCGATCCCGTTCCCGCGAATGACGTATGCCCAGGCCATTGCAAGATACGGCACCGACAAGCCGGACCTGCGCTTCGGCATGGAGTTTGTGGACCTGACTGATATCGCCAGGGACGCGGAGTTCAAGGTGTTCTCGGGCGCTGTCGCCAAGGGCGGGCAGGTCAAGGGCATCTGCGTCAAAGGCTGCGGCGAGTACCCCAGGGCACAGCTTGACAACCTGACCGCGTTCGCTCAGCAGCACAAGGCCCAGGGGCTGGCGTGGCTGCGGATCATTGCAGATGGCGTTGACTCACCAATCGCCAAGTTCTTTACGGATGAGGAAACAAGCGCGATAGTCGAGGCGTTCGGGGCCGCGCCGGGTGATCTGCTGCTG
>JALGTY010000444.1 GCA_029821145.1 Candidatus Zipacnadia bacterium | reverse complement strand
CACGCTCGATGAGCAGACGACCCTCACTCTCGGTCTGGCTGCCGATCCGGTCACGCTAGTCGGGACTGTTAAGGATGCCCATGGCAACCCTGTCGCCGGGGCTGAGGCATACATACACTCCCTGTGGCGAGGCGAGCAGCGACCAGTGGCGTTCTCCGATACGCTCGGCATCTTTAGAGCGTACTTTCGTCCCCAGGACAAGAGCTTCCTGGGCGCAACGACTGACGACGCAGGCCGGTTCGAGATCTCGGGGTTGCCGCCAGACGCACAGGTCAGTCTGACAGTCATTGCCGGGGGGCGAGAGCGTTGGTCCACAGGGATGGAATCGCTGCCCGCCACCACGCAGGGCCTCGAAGTCGTTCTGCGGACTGAAGCCACAATCTCCGGGCATATCACTTGCGAGGGCGAGCCAGTCGCCGGCAGAACGGTGTTCTGTACAACCAGGTTATTCATAGCGAGAATAGTCGAGTTATTGCGTGCAAACGTGGGATTGTCGGCAGCCGAAACGCTTTCTTCTGAGGACGGCACGTACAAACTGGCGCAGCTCAGTCCCGGGACATATTACCTTCGGGTTGATCCGCCGGAGGGCCTGACCGGACCGACGATTGGCCCAATTACTCTCGAGCCAGGCGAGACCGCTGCAGACGTGGATGTGGCACTTACTCCAGGCGGTCTGGTTACCGGCACGATTACGCAGGCCGATACCGGTGAGCCGCTGGCTGGGATTAGCGTGAGTGTGCAAAGGCCGAACAGGTCTTGCCACCCTGAGACGGATGATGACGGCATTTGGGTCGCCCGTCTTCTGCCAGGCCAGTATGAAGTCTCGTGCAGCATCAGTCATGACAGCGTCGCAGTTCCGGCAGTTGAGCCGCAGCAACGCACAGTGGAGGTGGCAGAAGGCGAAACCATCGCCGATGTAGACTTTGTGGTGTATCCGCTAAGCATACAGGGGCAAGTCTTTCTGCCCGACGGGAACCCCGCGGCTGGTGTGGACGTGGGCGCTATCGGGGTTTGGTATTACGACGATTCGAGCCGCCTCCCTTCCATGGATTACAAAGACCTATTCCGAGTCAAAACTGATGAGCAGGGACACTTTGAACTGAAATTCAAGGAAAGGCGCGGTTTTTGGATATCCATTTTGGCCTGCCATTTCGAGCTGGGGTTGGCGGGGATGGTCGGGTTCGAGGAAGACGTGCTGCCTGATGGGCCGGTGGAGATGCGTTTGACCCAGGGCGCATACCTGCTGGGCGACGTAGTTGACACAGACGGCCATCCGGTGCCGAACATGCCGGTCTTGATCAACGCCTGGCATCGCCTGAGAGGCCAGCGGGCCACTTACAGCTTCCCAAGTGACCAGCACGGCCGTCTGATAATCGGACCGGTGCCGCCGGAGGTTAGGTTAAGCGTTTCGGCCGTCGGTCAAGCTCGGCGCTTTGCCACAGACAGCGCGTGGGGCGACCTGGGGTCGTTCACACTCGTCGCCGGTGAGCAATACGAGCTGCCGCCGTTGGTTCTGGACCTGCAAGGGCGCAGCCTGAAGGGCTGGGTGGGTGATGAGCAGCAGCGCTCAGTCAAAGGTGCCTTGGTCTTTGCCTCCAGAACCGAGGAACCGGTGCGCGCGGACGATGAGGGCCTCTTTGAGTTGACCGGCTTGCCCTCCCACGGCCTGCTGTGGATTGCGGCCGTTCATCCGATCGAGCCGCTTTTCTCCGTCCAGAGGATTGACCCGGATCGGGGCTTCGAGCCGGGACTGATTCTTCTGCCCCTCGGCGAGATTGTCGGTCAAGTTGTTGACGAGCAGGGAGATCCGGTGCGCGCGGCCAATGTGATGATTTATTTTTCCGACGGCTGGGACGTAAGGTCTTCCAAACTGCTGCGGCGGTTGCCTTCTCGACGGGAGATCTGGGTGACCGAGACCGACGAGCAAGGCAAGTGGCGTATTGAAGGTTTAATCGGGGGCGTTGATTACCAGGTTAACGTGTGGGCGCCGAGGCACCAAAATTACCGCCACGGCACCGCGGTCACCGCCACAGGTGGCGAGACGGTGGACGTGGGTGAGATCGTGCTGCGAAAGTGAAGCCGGCGAGAAGCTACGCCGCGAGCAAAGCCCCTGTTTCAGCCGAGGCGCACCCGCGCAGGGCTCAGAAGCGCCAGGCCAGGGCCGCGTCGTACATTGCCATTGCATTTTCAGGAGAAGTGTCAGGCTGGAAGGCGTGAGCGGGGCAGACAATGTAGCCGCCATCAGCGCCAAAAACAGAGATGATGCGCTCAACCTCGCCGCGCACCTGCGCCGGCGTGCCGTATGGCAGCAACTCTTGCTCGTCTATGCCGCCGTGGAATGAAAGCCGCCCGCCGAATTGCCTCTTCAGTTCCTCAGCCGACATCCCCGCCGCCTTCGGCTGGATCGGGTCGAGGATGTCCAGCCCCATCTCGATGAGGTCCTCTATCACCGGCACAATACTCCCACAGGAATGGTACATGGTTATGAGGCCCATTTCCTTGAATGCAGTGATAAGCTGCGCCTGGTTGTGCTTGATGTACTTGCGCCACAAGTCTGGAGCCAGCATCATCGCCCGCTGCGTGCCGAGATCGCCCCCGCTATAGACCATGTCAATGGCCCCGTCCGCTCCCTCCAGCGCTCGCATGGCTCGGGCCTTGTAGAACTTCGCGGCGTGATAAGAGATCGCTTCCGCGATGTCCGGCGCCTCGACC
>JALGTY010000051.1 GCA_029821145.1 Candidatus Zipacnadia bacterium | reverse complement strand
CAACCCGGTGAAAGCAGAACTTGTTGAAGATGGTTTCGACTACGCCTTTGTGTGGCTCGGCGGTGACCCTGAGGACAGCGCGGGGAAGGGGAGCGGCGCGCTCGGTACGACAGGCGTGTCGCCTGTCGAATCCGGCCTTGCGCCTCTGCCAACCACGCGCGGGGGAGACGTCTGGCATGCCGATTTCTGGGGCTTGCAGGAAGTGAAATACGGTACACTAGGCCATACCGCCGTGGATGCGGTGCACTGGAGCAAATTGGCACCTACGGAGCCCCATTATTTCTTTGTGCCCAGAGATATAAGCCTGGAAAGTGAATATGACCAGACGTGGAGCCTGCCTGATGTCCTGCAGGTGCATATAGGCGGCATCACGACGTCCCGCGATTCCTTTGCCTTGGACTTTGACCACGATGCCTTGCAGCAGCGCATATCCGACTTCGCCAACCGAGATGTGCCGGACGAAAAGATCACGGACTCGTACGGCATACAAAGCACCGGTACTTGGCACATGCCTGCAGCGCGTGCGGCGGTGTCGAATAGTGCATGGGAACGAGACTTTGTGCAGTGCCTCTATCGGCCCTTCGACACCCGAACACTGTTCTATAGCGACTGTGTGGTTGAGCGGCCGCGGCACGAGGTCATGAAGCATATGCTCGCAGAGAACTTGGCCTTAATAGCGACCCGCCAGACGCACGAGCCGTTTGGTGTCCTTGCCGTACGTACAGTGGCGACGCACAAGTGCATGGCTGCTTACGACCGCAACTTCCTCTTCCCTCTTTACGTTTACCCGGAAAGCGATGATCCGAGCAGGATGGAATTCCAGGAGGACCGGGAGGCGAACCTTAATCCGAAGTTTGTCAAAGAATTTGCGGACAATTTGGGGATGGAGTTCGTCCCCGATGGGCAAGGGGATTTGGGAGCCGGTTCAACAGAAGCAAATTGTACATCTACTGGTAGGATAGGCGTCCCGCCTGTCCGCCGGGGGGAAGGTCAGAATCCGACAGGCGAGACGCCTGTCGTACCGAGGCCTGGGACCTTCGGCCCCGAAGATGTCTTCTACTACGCCTACGCCGTCTTCCACTGCCCCACCTACCGCGAGCGCTATGCCGAATTCCTCAAGATAGATTTCCCGAGGCTGCCGCTGACCTCGGATGTGGAGTTGTTCCGGGACCTGGCTGGCTATGGGCATGAGTTGGTGCGGTATCATTTGATGCGCGAGCCGGGAGAGCCGACGGTTGGCCCGGGAGAATGGACAGGCAAGGATGCCTGTCCTCCTGGAAGCGTCTCGGGCGGGGTACCCGAGCCACGCGGTAAGGACAAGACTAGTGCGAGGGACATGCCGGAGGTTGATTGGACGCTGATTACGAGATACCCCGTGACCGGGGATGATGAGGTTGAGAAGGTGCGCTATGTGGAGCCGCACGTCGAGGGTGAAGAGGAAGTGCCCGGGCGGGTGTATATCAATAAGACGCAGTACTTCGAAGGCATATCGCCGGAGCTGTGGGAGTTTCATATCGGCGGCTATCAGGTCATGCAGAAATGGCTTAAGGACCGCAAAGGCCGAAAGCTGAGCAATGATGATCTGCGGCACTACCAGCGGATCGCCGTGGCGCTGACCGCGACGCAGCGCCTCATGTCAGAGATAGATGAGCGGATAGAAGAATGGCCGATTGAGTGATGGTCGGCTTCGGCGGCTAACTATAAGGAACCGGCAATAATACTGCGCGGAGCTATGGAACTTAGTACTGACCCGCATTATTCGTGAACCCGTAGGTCGGGCTTTCTAGCCCGACGCTGTTACGGGCCGGCCATGAGCCAGGCTGGAAAGCCTGGCCTACGTGGCATTGCACTGTGTCATTTTCGAGGTATTTTGGGAAAGGGCGCTGTGCTGCTGGAAATGGCCTTTGCCGGCAATTTCGCCTCGTCTGCCATGGTCTTCGCGAACAATCCGGACTAAGACTACCTTCGAGGGGTTAAGTGGCTAACTCGGATTCCCAGCTTGTTGGCAAAGCGAAAAGCGGCGATCGCCGTAGCTTCGACCTGCTGGTCAAGCAGAACTACCTCCTCGTCTATAACACGGCTTACCGCATGCTTGGCGACAGCGCCACCGCCGAGGACGCCACGCAGACCGCCTTCGTCCGCGCATACCGCTCCCTGAATCGTTTCCGCGCCACTTCGGCGTTCTCGACATGGCTCTACCGCATCGTCTGCAACGTCTGCCTCGACATCATCCGTACTCACAAGGCCGAGACCGTCAGCCTGGAGGTAGTCTATGACGACGGGGATGAGCCGCAGCAGAGGCCGCTGCCGGATGAATCCGCTGAGCCGGGCGCCCACCTTGAGCAGTCGGAGCGTCAACAGTTGGTCCATCGCGCCATCTCACAGCTCTCCGAAGACTACCGCGCGGTATTGGTGCTTTACGACATCACCGGGCTTTCGTATGAGGAGATCGCCGAAGCTCTTGCGGTACCACTTGGCACCGTAAAGAGCCGCCTCAACCGCGCGAGGCTTGCACTGAAAGACATAATCGCGCCGGATATGGAACTTTTCTTATAGCAACACAGTCAGACCTATGAAAACACTCGGATTTGAGGTCTGTAATGCGCTGTAGGCAGTGCCGTGAACAGTTGAGTGATCTTTATGACGGCGAGCTGAGCCCGTCTGAGGCTGAGCTGGTGCGCGGGCATATCGCCTCCTGCCCGCATTGCAGCGGCGAATATGAGCAGTTCGTCGCGGCCGTTGAAGACGTGCGCAGCCTGGATATGGTCGTGCCGCCCGCGCGCCTGCTTGACGACATCGGCACCGCGCTGGATGAGACACCGGCCCCGACCACTCTCGCACACCGTGTCGGCAGGCTGGGGCCAGTGGTCGCTGTAGCCGCCTGCTTTGTGCTGGTATTCATCGGCGCATTGACGCACAACAACTACCGCCCCGGTGCTACGCTCGACCTGCAAGTACCATTGTCAGACCGCGGCGAGGTCCTGCGAGAAGCCGCGCCCCAACCGCAGGCCGAACTCGCCGCCTCAGAAGCAAGTGAGGCCCTTGTTGCTCCGGTCACCGAAGAGGCTGAAGCTGCCGCGAGGGGAGACGATGTCGTCGCGGAGACCGCCCGCAAGACCGCCACTAAGCCGCCGGCGGTTTCACCTCAGCCGGTCGCTCCCACGCCTGCACCGGCTCCTCCGAAGCCGCCAGCCGCCGCAGGGGGCACCAGGGCCACGACCGAGCAGCCCAGGCCTGTCACCGAGGTGGCTACTCTTAGCGTTGCTGCTTCCGAAGGCAGTCGGCGGGAAATTCCCCGAGGCACCCCCGCGGCCGCAGATAGCACTAGTTTGGCTGTCGAGCGTCACGACGAGGAGGTCAGATATTTTGCCCGGGCTGCGGGCAGAGCCGCTGCCCCGAAGAGCCTCGCAACGCCAGCGCCGGTGCCGAAAACCGGGAAACTGTTTGTGCGTTTCGTCCCGCCGCAGCTTCGCCTGGTTGGCCAGCCGGTCACCAGCGCGGTGGTATTGACCTGCGACAAGTCGCTGCCGGAGGTGGCGGTGCGGGTGGAGACCCACCGCCAGATGAGGCTGTTGCACTGTAAAGACGGCTACATTTATCGTGGGCCACTGACGGCTGGTGAGCCGAAACAGATCGAATTCAAGTTCGTCGCCCGGCAGCCGGGAACGCAGCGCATGCGCGTCAGGGTGGAGACGCCGGTGTCGGGTCTTGAGGCGCAGATGCAGGTCATACTGCCGGGCTTTGAGACCGCCGTTGTGCAGCCACTGCGGGACCCGCTGGGTGAGCCAATAACCGTCACGTTCAGGGAGACGGCACTGCGCCAGGCGCTGCTGCAGATCGCTCGCGAGGGCCGGATCAATCTCGTGCTGGGGTCCGGGGTGAGCGGCGAGCGCGTCACCTACTCCTGCATTGACACTCCTGCCGGCTCTGTAGTGCGCATCCTGGCGGACAATTACGGCTATCAAGTCGCGCTCCAGGACGACACCTACTATATCTCCGGGGCCCACTGACCGCCTCCGGCGAAAACTCCGCCAGCCGCAGATTCGCCAACTTTGCCTTTGACACTGCCTGGAATAACACGTTAAATATCATCGGTACACGTATCGAGGCGTAGCGGCAAGCTCATCATCACGGGCGTGGCGGGCCTGGCCCTCATCATTCCGTGGCTCGGCCTGAGCTCTGTGTCGTTGACAGAGCTCAGGTGAGAATGCGCAAGCATTCTCAGCTTCCAGCCCGAGGTCGTCCAGGTATTGCATTTCTCGCTCATGAATAATACGGGCCAAGAGACTACAGGCGCGTCAGAGACAGGGTGAGTCACGGGTGCAGATGGCAAATGCGCGCAGGCTGGCAGTGGCATTGGGTTTTGTCGCGGCCGTTGGTAGCATGAGTCTGGCTGCCGGCGACACGGCCGGTGAGCGGATCAGGCCGCGGCTGGCCGTGATGCAGTTCCACGACTACAGCGAGTACCAGGGGCATCTGCTGGGGCGCCGTGCCGCCGACGCATTGTATGTCGCTTTGCAGACCACCGGCCGCTGGCGGCTCATCGAGCCTGCTACCGTGCGCCAAGCTTGCGAAGACATGGACCTCAGGCCACCGTTCGCCGTCGGCTATCAGCAGGCACTCGGCTACCACCTCAACGCCGATGTGATCGTCACCGGCCGGGTTGAGGGGGTCCGGATCAGCCCGGCAGAGGGCACCGTGACGATCAACTTGATCCTCGATTTCATTGATCGCATCTGCGGGCAATCTATAATGCCATTTCAGGTTTCCGGCTCCTCTTGTCGGGGTGACGGGGGCCCCCGGCCGACTGACATCATCGTCAGCGAGGCGCTGGCTGACGCATGCGGCCGCATCGTCGCCATTACCGAAACCGTGCCCACCTGCGCTGCTGAGGTCGTGGCCGCGACCGGTAACCAGCTCACCCTGCAGCCGCGTACGGATGTACCATTGACCGCTGGCGACCGGCTGCTGCTTTATCGGGCCAACGGCGGCGAGCAATCTGATGCCAAGTTGGTCGCCGTGCTGATGGTAAGTAGGGCCGATGCAGCCCGCGTCACGGCGACCGTGCTCGACCGGACCGGCGACATCTATACCGGCGATCTGGCGGTCTGCGTTGGACCTGCGCGCCGGGAGGTGAAGCCGACGCATTGAAAGCTCTGCGCACCTTCGGCCCGCGCGATAGCCGAATTGTTGACGAGCCGCATCCCGAAGTCGGCCCTGCCGAGGCCCTTATGCGCGTGCAGGCCGTGGGGATATGCCGCACCGACTTGGAGATTTTCGGCGGCCACCACCCTGAATACATCTCCGGAATCGCACACTACCCCATTGTTCTGGGCCACGAATGGTCTGGCGAGGTCGTAGAAGTCGGAGCCGAAGTGACCTCGGTAGGCATTGGCGACAGGGTGGTCGGCGAGACCGGCATTGGCTGCATGTCCTGCGATCTTTGTAAATCGGGTCGCTATCATCTCTGCTCTTTCGGCACTGAGACCGGCGTAATAAACCGCGACGGTGGCCTGCGGGAGTATCATGTGGCCCCGGCCTTCTCACTTCACAAGCACAATCTGCCGCACGAGCAGGCCTGCCTGATCGAGCCGGCCTCGGTGGGCGTTTACGCGGCAATGAAAGCCGGAATCAGCCCGGGAGAAACCGTCGCAGTCATCGGCGACGGCGCTATCGGCCTGCTATGCGTGCAGGCGGCCAAGGCGGCAGGGGCTGCTGAGGTTGCCCTGGTCGGCCATCATGATGATCGCCTGCAGGTCGGTCAGCGGCTGGGTGCCGACAATACCATCAATTCCCACTCAGGCGACCCAGTACATATACTCACTGAGCTCGACGAGGCTTGCCGCCCTGGTGTGGTCATCGAGGCGGCCGGTGCCGCTGATGCGCTCCACATCGCCCTGCACATCGTCGCCCGTGGCGGCATAGTAGCGGTGGTCGGCTATTCCGCCGCCGAGCCCTACAGGCACTCGCTGGCTCCGATAATCGGCGGCGAGATTCAACTTCTCGGCGTCAGAGGGAGTCCTAACTGCTGGCCCCAGACCATCCACCTCATCGAGGCGGGCGCGATGGTCATAGAGCCGCTGGTCGGGCCGCGCTTTCCTCTGGACGATTTCGCCGATGCGCTGTCGGCGGCCCAATCCGGAGTAGCGGGTGCAGCCAGAATCATAGTACAGCCAAATTCATAGACAGCCGGCCCAGCGTCCACGACGGGCCTGAGAATCGCAGAAAAGGTGCAGCTCATGCGAACCATACCACTGACGTTGGCCCTCGTATCCCTGGTGGTGATCGCTGTCACTGGTTGTGGTGGCGGGTCCGGGGTCACAGAATTGCCTGCCAGCAAGTACTTCCCGCTGGCACAGGGCAATCAGTGGCACTACAGGGTAACGGACTATACGGTTGACAGCTCTGGTGTAGTCACCGCAATAGGGGCGCACCGTCCGCTGCTGCTGGGTAGCAGGCTGCTCGGTCCGGCCCGCGTGAGAACCGCGCAGGATGGGCAGGGCGAGAGTGTCCTTATCGTATCCATTACTGGCACAAAGCTCATTGATGACATTGCCTGGTTCGAGGCCAGCACACTCCAGACCGGGCTGGATACCGAGATTATTTACTGGCGCCATGACGCCAACGGCCTGCTGGTCAGGGCCTCGGCTGACGATGATCCCTCGTATCGCATACGGAGGCCGATCGAGACGGGCAATAGCTGGAATCCACCGTTTGATGAGAACTGGCAAATAGAGATACTCGCGGTGGACGAAAATGTTGATGTGGCGGCCGGAGCGTTTGCCGACTGCCTGCAAATCGAAGAAAGCGGCACGTGGGAAGGGGAAGCTTACCGGGGCTTGGCCTGGTTTGCGGCCGACGTGGGGCTGGTTTGCACTGAGGACTACTTCGACGGCGAACTTGCCGTCAAATCCGAACTAACTTCGTATAATCTCGCTGCAAACTAACGCGGCAGGCTGACGTGCCTGCTGTTTGCCGAGGGGACAGGGGCGCTTCAAAGTCGCAGCAATATGTTGCAACGCCCCGCCTGATTTGATATACTTTGCAGGATGTCTGGCAGTGGCAGGGCGTTGTCTGTCTGGTGACATATAGTTGCTGCGCACTCATCTGCTGATACGATCGGCCAGAATGGCATCAGATGCGCAGAGAGGAGCATTGCCATCATGCGGCATAGCTACACAGGAGTCATAGTATTCGCTACAGTACTTGGCATTGTAGCCTTGAGTTGCACGCCCGCATCTGCCCGCGAAGTTCAACTCGCAGGAATACGTCTGGGCGACCACGCTGTCAATCTGCTTGACATCTACGGGCAGCCCGACGGCATCGTCGTCGGTGCCGGAGAGGAACTGGCAGCCGCCCAGGCGCCCGCAGGCGCAGGTGCTGGGCCAGCAGTGATGCCTCAGCCCGGCGCCGGCATACTGCGTCCGCTGGCCGATATGATGGGCATGGGCATGGGCATGCCCGGCGGCATGGCTGGCCCGCCTGGACCTGATATCGCCGGCCCGCCGGAGGGCCCGGGTGCTTTCCCTGGCGGGGCCGGTGCTCCAGCGGCAGCTCCTGGCGCAGGTGCAGGAGCCGCCGGCGCAGTCGGCGCCCAGCCCTTCCCGATGTGGGCACTGCCGATCTGGGTAACTTTGCGCTCGCGTGAAGTCGAGTGGATATATCGCAAAGGCCCGGTGGTCATGGGCTTTGTGCTCGACCGTGATGGCTTCGTGCGCGTTATTGCCGTCGCCGCGGAAAACTGCGGCTACGCCCGCACCGCGCTCTGGAAGCCGCATCGGTACGTGAAACTTGGTGACAGTTTCAAACGTGTCATCTACCGCTACGGCTATCCCGACGAGACGATACCGTTCAGTTGGAGCACTGCCGGCTCCGCGAGTGTTGGCGGCGGCTCTCTGACGGTCAGTTTCGGCCAGGTCAGCCGCACCTACTCGCGCGACTGCATGCTGCGGTACACTGAGAACAACAATATTTCGTTCACCCTGCACGACTTTATTGTCACACGCGTACATATCTGGGAATAGACACATTATGACGTAGATATGGCCTGCATGGCGGCTTCCACGATCTGTGGAGCCGTTGTGTGTTTTCCCCGGTCGAACAATTGTTGCCTCAGGCAGGATTACCTCCACCACTGTCGAAATAGTATTCATATTGTGTTTGCCCACCCGTCACCCTAGATTCAGCGATGGATAACGACGATATCAAGGAAGAAATCAAGCGACGGGTTGACATAGTCAGCCTGGTGTCTCGCTATGTTACATTACAGCGGGCCGGCCGCCGCATGCGTGCGCGGTGTCCGTTCCACGAGGAGACACAGCCCTCGTTCTATGTTGACCCTGGAGGCGGGTTCTACCACTGCTTCGGCTGCGGTGCCGGCGGGGACGTATTCTCATTTCTGATGCAGATCGAGGGCCTGACATTCCCGGAAGCGGCCGAGCGGCTGGCTGACATGGTAGGCCTGCAATGGCGGAGCAGTCCCGGCGCCAAGAAGGCAAGCCGGCAGCGTGACACTGTCCGTAGCGTCAACGAATACGCCGATCAGTTTTTTCAGCAGACACTGCACAGCGCCGAAGGTGCCGCCACCAGAAAATATCTCACAGAACGCGGTGTCAGCGGCGAATCAGTGCAGGAATTCAACCTGGGGTATGCTCCGGATAGTTGGGATGCCTTACTCCGCTTTCTGGCAGGCAAGGGCGTCAGTGGTGAGGTGGCAGATCAATGCGGTCTGGTCAAGCCCCGCGCCACCGGCGGCTACTACGACACCTTTCGCCACCGTGTCATCTTTCCGATCTACGAGGTCAACGGGCGCGTTATCGGTTTTGGCGGCCGCACGCTGGATCCGGACGAGAACGCCAAGTATATCAACTCGCCGGAAACGGCGCTTTTCAAGAAAGGCCGGACCGTCTATGGCCTGAATCTCGCCCGCCAGGCGATATCGGACGCCAACCAGGTGCTCGTCGTCGAGGGCTATACCGACGTCATCTCAGTTGTTCAGGCTGGTATCGGCAATGTGGTGGCATGCCTGGGCACTGCGACGACCGCCGACCATCTCCGGCTGCTCAGCAGATATGCCGACGAGATCGTGTTTGTGTATGACGCGGATGCGGCCGGAATGCAAGCGGCCCTGCGCAACATCGAGATATTCGAAACCGCAGTGGCGGATGTCAAAGTGGCCGTGTTGCCGGCCGGACAGGACCCTGACGAAGCTGTACGGAGCCTCGGAGCCGAAGGCTTCATGGGCGTCATCGAGAATCGCCTTAGCCTGGTGGAATACCAGTTGCGGATGATCTTCCTGGCCCATGAGGGCCAAACCGGCAGCGACCGTGCGGCCGCTGCCCGCGAGGCGGCGCAGGTGCTGACTAAGGTTCCCGATGCGGTCCGGCGCGACGAATTCCTGGCAGCCGCCGCCGACTGGTGGGGGCAGGGCAATCCCGCTCGCACCGAGGCCATGCAAAGGGTTCTCACCGAAGAACTGCGCAAAGTGATGCCCCAGAGGCGCTACGGCCCAGGGCGCTACGGACAGGCGCGTTACACGGGCCAGAGAGACCGCCAGTTCATTAGCGACGCCGTGTCGAGGTCAGCCGAAGGCCACCCAGCCGGTTGCCTGAAGATGGAAGCGGCCATGCTGTCGGCCGCGCTGCAGGACCAGAGCTTTGCAGGGCGGATGGCCGAGCGCCTGGAGCTTGAAGACCTCGTGGACGAAAGAGACCGGGTCATCTACGCTCTGCTGATCGAGCACCTGCAATCCGCCGAAATCTACGCCCCGCAGAGGGTCATTGATAAGCTGCCGGAGGAGGGAGATGTCCGCGACCGGGGAGTGGAATTGTGGATGCGGGAGGTAGATTGCGACTCGGAGCGGAAGGTGCTTGACAGTAACATAGAGAAGTTGCAGAAATACCGCGCCTGGCGGGATTGGCAGGAGCAGAGCAGACAGATAGCCCAGGCGATTGACCGCGGCGAATTGTCGCCCGACAGCCCGGAATACCTGGAATTCAAACGCCGCAGTGCGGAACTGGGTGGGCCCGGCAGCAACGGCTACCACGCGTACGAGGCTGACTGGGGAATCACCAATTAAATATCAAGATACCGGCCCCGCAGGCAACGCCGGTATTGAAGATGCCGAAGAAGACGAAGGGAGCTGACCTTTTTGGCAGAGAGGAAGGACCTCGATCCTCAACAGATGGAGGAAGTCCAGTCCCTGATAGCGCTGGGACGTGAGCAGGGCATGTTGTCGTACAGCGATATTCAGGAGGCGCTGGGCGACGCAGAAGACCTGGACACCGAGGCCATTGAGGAGATCTACTGGCTAATCGCCAAGGCCGGTATTCGCGTGGTTGATGATGACGAACGCGATGTGGCCGACGAACGCGCCGATGGCGACAGTGACGAGGTCGCCGACTTCGATGATGTACCTATTGACGATACGGTTCGCATGTATCTACAGGACATCGGCCGGGTGTCGCTGCTTTCCGCCGAAGAAGAGGTGGTCCTGGCCAAGCGCGTTCAAAAGGGCGAGGGCGAGATCGTCTTTGACCGCGTCAGGAACTGTCTCATTTTTACACCGTACCAACGCCTGGATCTGGACTGCGCGTACACTGTCAGCATCCGCGGCGGCGTCGGCGGGGTCCATGACGTTTGCGGACAGTACCTCGAGAAGGATCTGAGTTGGGATTTTCGCACGGCCGCGGCTGACAAAGAGATCAAGGTGATCGCCACAGACCCCGCCGACGGCGAAACCGACGTCGAGGTCAGCACGGTAATCCGTGTCAGACTCAACGACGTCATTGCGCCACAGAGCCTGGATGAGGAAACCATTGTGGTCGAAGATTCAAAGGGCCGGCGCATCCCCGTGCAGTGGACTGTGAATTGCGGGGAATGGCAACTTGAGATCGTGCCCCCGGAGCCGCTGCGCCATCGGACGACTTTCAAGGTCAAGCTCAAAGGCGGCGCCAACGGTGTGCTGGGAGAGACCCGGCGCCAGCTCAACCGGGGTGTCTCCTTCAAGTTCACCACGTGTCATCGCAAGCGCCCGCCGCAGGTTGTGGCGAGCAGCCCTGGGGACGGTGAGTGCGATGTGGAGCCTGCCGCCACGGTCAGAATTGCGCTCGACCGCCGTCTCGTAGCGAAATCGGTCAACAAATCCACCGTGCAGGTGCGCGGTGAGGATGGCAAGGCCGTGCGCGGCATGGTGGACTACGACGACGTCGCGCGAGCTATTCACTTTGTTCCCGACGAGCCGTTTGCTGACGAAGCATCTTATACCATTCGCCTCAAAGGCGACAGCAGGGGGATTAAGGCGGTTAATAACACCCGTCTGTCCGATGACTGGGAGGCCAGCTTCCGGACCGCGGCCACCTGCTCGCCGCCGCAGGTCGTCGCTTGCAGTCCGGAATTCGACGCCAATGACGTGGGGCCACGGCTGTCGCTGAGAGCTTATTTCTCGAACCGCCTTGACCCCGGCAGCGTTGATCCATCGGCGATCCGCCTCAAGGACGAGGAAGCGACCGGGGCCCTCACCGAGGCGAATCTACGCCTGGTGGTCAGCATCGCCCGCCGCTACACCGGCCGCTCCAGCATGAGTTTCCTGGACCTGGTGCAGGAGGGCAACATGGGGTTGATGCGCGCGGTGGAGAAATTTGACTACCGCAAGGGGTACAAATTCAGCACCTACGCGACGTGGTGGATCCGCCAGGCCATCACGCGCGCTATCGCGGACCAGGGCCGCATCGTTCGCATCCCCGTTCACATGGTCGAGACAATCAACCAACTGGCCAAGACCTCGCGGCAGTTGCTCCAGCAACTGGGCCGGGAGCCGACCTTGGAAGAGGTAGCCGCGGAGATGGACATGCCGCTTTCGCGAGTAGCCGAGATCAAGCGTATCGCTCCCGAGCCGCGATCGCTGGAGGCGCCGGTCGGCGAAGAAGAAAACAGCCATCTGGGCGATTTCGTCCCCGACGAAGATGCCGACACGCCGGTGGAGGTCGCCTCCAACGTCGTCCTGCGCGAACAACTCGAAAAGGTGCTCAGCACACTCAATGAACGCGAGCGCGAGGTGCTCAAGCTGCGCTTCGGCCTGGAAGACGGCTACTCGCGCACCCTGGAGGAAGTGGGACATATCTTCGAGGTGACCAGGGAGCGGATCCGGCAGATCGAGGCTAAGGCGCTGCAAAAACTCCGCCACCCCTCTCGTAACAAAGAGCTTCGCGACTATCTCGAATAGCAATAGACGCGGGGCTCAACACCGTCTGGCGCTTTCTCCACAGCCCGTCCTGCCAGTTGCCTAGTGCCGGCATGAAATGCTCCGGCGACGGGCGAACTGGGGCCGGGCACAGGGCTTGCAGTCATTTATTGAGTGCGCTATAATGACCAGAAGATGTGAAAATCGCGGATGGGGGGCCCGTAGCTCAGCGGTAGAGCAGTCGGCTCATAACCGATCGGTCGCTGGTTCAAATCCGGCCGGGCCCACCATGAATACCCTATGCGCCACTCCCAAACAGGGCAAAGCTATCACCTGCGTGGAGTGGCCATTTATGTAAGCCATTGTTGTTAGGCTCAACGGTCCTCTGCACAGATTTCGCGGGCAACGGGCGGCCGTAAGGCGAGTACTTTGCGAGATGACAATACCTTATGCTAAGCACCATTGCGGATCACATAAAGACACACAGACACCAACTGCGTCAGCACGCGCTGTTCATTGGTAGCGGTGTCATCATCCCGCCGCGTGATCTATCAGTACAGCAGCTCATCGCAGATATGGCTGTAGAGTGGGCCGGTGAGCAGGTGGCTGGTGTCCCGCAGGAGCTGCGCGCCGACAAGGCCCTGTCTCTGATGGCTGAAGCTGTGCCCGATCACGCCCGGCGTTGCCGCATGTTGGCACAACAGTTATCAGATTGTCGCCCCGCCGAAGGCCACATCCGCCTCGCACGCATGATCAAGGACGGCTACTTTTCCACCATCTTTCTGGCCGAGCCGGATCGTCTGCTTGAAGAGGCGCTCCAGGTCCATCATCTGACACCGGAGAAGGACTACCACCATTTCGTCGTCGGCGTAGATGACGCCAAGACCATCAGAGTGGGTGTCGAAGAATCCAGCCGCATGACCATCGTCAAGTGCTGTGGCGATGTCAACACCAAGTTGCTGCCGCTCACTGGCGAAGAGATCGCCGCCGCGTATGCCGACATACATGACATCATCGCTGCCACCTTTAAGATCTTCACGGTTATTGTCGCCTACGAAGAGCGGGACCGGCCCGTTCTTGAGCATATCAGCCGCGACGGCCGCCGCATTTTCTGGATCAACCCGGTAGTTCCTGTCGGCGACCAGCGCCATTACGATGAGCTGAAGGTAGAAAGCCCGACCAGCGTGCGGTATCACCGCTACCAGCCTCAAGTCACTGAGCTGCTTTCCGCACGTGCCTCAAGTCGGCATCTGATCTGCCGCGAAGCAGGTACGTTCAACGAGTTCATGGCGAGGCTCCACGACCGCCTCACCCGCCGCCGCCGCTCAGAAAGGCGTCGGAGGGACCTGACTCTGCTGCGTGGCGGACCGTATCGCTTCCTGGACCGCTTTGATGTCGAGGATGCGGAGTTCTTCTTCGGGCGCGAGGAAGACACGCGCATACTCATTCAAATGATTGAGAGTAACCAGCTTGTGATACTCTTCGGTCGCTCCGGTATCGGGAAGACGTCGCTGCTGTGCGCCGGCGTGATGGCCAGCCTGGCCGAGAAGAGCGAGGAAGCCGGGGCCGATGAGGAGGGCGACCTGCCGTGGCTGGGGGTTTATAGCCGTTGCCTCGACGACCCCACCAAGAGCATCAAGGAAGCAACCATCGCCGCCGTGGAGGACATCGGCTACGAGGCCGAAGGCCTCGACGAAGAGGGCTCTCTGCTCGAATTCATCCGGAGTGTCCATGCGGTCACTAACCGTCGCATCCTCATTGTCATGGACCAGTTTGAGGAGTATTTTGCCCGCCTCGGTGACCACGTTAGGGCGCAGTTCATGGACGGTTGGACTGAGTGCCTTGACGCCGGGCTTCACTATCTGCACTGGGCCGTCGGTATCCGGGAGGATTTTGTCGGTGAGCTTCACGATCTGCATAGTCGCATACCGAGCGTAATGCACAGCATGTACCGGCTTAATGCACAGCATGTACCGGCTCAAGAAGCTCAGCCGCGAACAGGCCAAGGACGCCATCGTCAAGCCAGCCCAGAATTTCGACATCCACATCGAGGGCGAGCTCGTGGACGTATTATTGGAGGACCTTAGCAGAGAGGGCATCGAGCCGGCGCAGTTGCAGATTGTTTGCGACCGGCTCTATGAAGCGAAACCTTCCGGACAGCACACTATTGCGCTGCACACCTATGAGCAGCTTGGTAGCGCCGAGCGCATACTCAGCGACTATCTCGACTTTGCCCTCTCACAGTTCACCGTCCACGAGCGGCGCGTGGCCCGCGCTATTCTCAAGCACATGGTCTCCTCGTCCGAAGTGCTTGCCATCAGTCCCATCGAGCGGATCGCCGAGCAGCTCGGCTACGGGCGCGATGAAATCGAACGTGTGCTGGCGCGGCTCGTGGACTTCAGGCTGCTGCGCGGTGTCGGGGAGGAACGCCGCAAGCGATACGAGCTAGTCCACGAATACCTCACCGACGAGATCGAGGACTGGATGTCGGACACTGAGATCGGCGTGAAGGATGTCCAGGACCTGATTGCCCGCGAACTCAACAACTATCGAGAGTTCGGCCTGCTGATCCATTCTGAAGAGCTTAAGATTATCAACGACGGCCGCGAGTCGCTGAGCCTGTCACCTGAAGAGTTGGAACTCATTCTGCGCAGCACAGCGCAGAGGGGCGAGGAGGTCGCGTACTGGTTCGGCCGCATTGATGAGCTTGGCGACGAGCAGGTGCCGCTGCTGAAGTCACTATTGAACGCGGACGATCACGGGGCGAAACAGATTGCCGCTGATGCGATTGCTCGCGCGCCAAGCATTGACTATCTGCCCGAATTGATCGCTCTGCTCGAATGCGGAGATCGCCAGCTCGCAGCGAAGGCCACCAAGACACTTGCCGATCTCGAACGGGCGCTGATCAACCTGCTCGGCAGCAGTGATAACGCCAAGCAGGTCCTGGCCGTAAGGGCACTCGGCGCTATTAAGAGCCACCGCGCCATACCGCGCTTGATGGGAGTGATCGCCACTGCCGACGATGCACTGCGCGATGCTGTCGCTGATGCTCTGGTTGCCCTTGAGGAACCGGCGGCCCATGATATGCTTCTGCGACGCATGGCCAGCCGTGATGGCATTTCGTGGCCCGGAGCTTACACGCTGGCGGTGATTGCCGCCCAGGACGACGAGGCACTAGCAAAGCTGGGCCGGCAGGTGGCACGCTCCGCTGATAGTGCAAAGGCACAGTACGCCCTCGGCTTACTCAACATTTATACCCACCAGCTCGACAAAGCCCGTCAGCAGCTCGAAATGGCCGCATCCATGGCTGCCGGCGACCCGGAAGGCGAAGGGAATATAGCCGCGGCCATGGAGGAGCTGGCTGCCGAGGA
>JALGTY010000050.1 GCA_029821145.1 Candidatus Zipacnadia bacterium | reverse complement strand
GCCATCTCGATCGGCAGGCGCATCAACGGATAGACCAGCCGCTCGTGATCCGACCAGTGGCGATGAAACAGCAGTGTGATGCCCAAAGTGGCGGCGTATAGGCCAGCGATGAACACCGACCACGTAAGCAGTGGGACTATCCAGCCCTCCCAGGGGATTGCCTCACCGCGCGGCAGGCCTTCGTAGAAGCTGTCCACCAGGTACTGGTCTTTCGGCACTGCCCAGTCGGGCAGGTGGGTGACTATGTCCTCCGCCCACCGGTTTGCGGGAGTGGCGTAGTACTGTGCGCCGGTCATGATCGGGATGAGTTGGCCGATCATCCCCCAGGTAGGCACCGCCGAAGCGATCAGCAGCATGATGAAGACCACAATCAATTCGGGCCGCGAAAGAAACGCCCGCCTGCGCACAATGCCCAGCAGTGGATTGATGATCGCAACCAGCGCCAAGAAGACGAACACCACGCCGAAACCCAGCGCGGTGTTGGCGGGGCGGGTGCCCTGGACTACCAGGTTCGCGTATGGGAAACCCAGGCCGACGAAAGCGACGCCGATGATGCCAATTACCAGCGCCCGCGCTGTTATCGCCGGACGTTCGTCC
Organism: Candidatus Zipacnadia bacterium; assembly: GCA_029821145.1. Lineage (GTDB taxonomy): Bacteria > Armatimonadota > Zipacnadia > Zipacnadales > UBA11051 > UBA11051. The sequence goes on along the minus strand of JALGTY010000050.1, from coordinate 14,268 downwards.
TCGCTGCTTTCAGAGATAGGGCCGGCCTCAGTTGCCACAGCAATGCCTCTCTGTGCTTGTTTACAGCCTGGGAATATATCGGTTTTGGCTGCGGCTTCGTCAGTTCGGACTAACTACTTTCCCGGTTGCGGCGCTTGCGAAGGCGGCGTCGAGTATGCTCATCATCTGGCGCGTGTGCTCCCACGGCACTGGCGGCGGTGTGCCCTCGGTCAGATGCCTGTGCAGGGCGAGATAGTATTCGTCGGAGTTTCTGTCAATCGTCTCGATCTCTTGTTCCACGAGTTCGCCGCTCTGACCGCTGCGCACCACGCCGTCCTGGAAGGTGGCGTCGGAACCGACGACTATGAATGTGTTCAGGTTGGCCCTGATGGTCACATTCTGCTCGATGTGGGCTGTCACACCATTCTGGAAGCGGACGATTACCACGAAACCGTCCTCGACCTCATCGCTCCACACGCCGGTTGAGAGGTCGGCATAGACATCCTTAACCGGCGCGTGGCCGAGTATCTGTAGCACTCGGTCAATGTGGTGCGGGCCGAAGTCGTAGAGCAGCCCGCCGCCGTAGCGCTTTTCGGCCCGCCACTGCGGACGGTACTCCTCAACCCCGTAGGTGCGCATGAGGTCCGAATAGGCGAGACTAATCAGCTTTATCGCGAGTATCTCGCCCAGCGTGCCGCTCTCGACAAGGCTCATCGCCTGCAACTGGTGCGGATTCCAGCGGGCGTTCTGGAAGCAGCACAGTGTCTTTCCGGTCTTGCAGGACACCTCGCCCATCTCGTCCCATTCGGCGACGTTCATCGCCGGCGGCTTCTCGGTGAGGCAATGCTTGCCGGCCTTCAGGACCTTGATGACATGGCCATGATGCATGGCTGAAGGTGTCGCCGCCACGACCAGATCAATGTCCGTGTCACCCAGCATCTCGTCGAGAGTCTCGTACCCGCGCAGGTCAAATTGCTGTGCGACCGCCTGCAGTGTCTGCGGCGTCGGATCGCAGCCGGCGACCAGGTCGAATTCATCGAGGCGGTCCAGGGCTTCACAATGGCATTCGGCTCCCATGCGTCCCAGACCAGCAACGGCTACTTTGATCTTCTCCATGCTTTTGCACTCCGCTCATTTGCAGACTACGATAGTATTTTGTAACTGCTCAGCTTGGGGCGTTCGAAGAGCGGACAGGCAAGGCAGCCGGTGACGAGTCCGCCCCAAAAAAAGTTTGTCCTGGAGGACAGGCATCCGTGCCTGTCCATGCCGTTGGTGTTCCGAGGGGCCCCGACAGGCTAGGAAGAAGGGCCGTGCCACTCTAAGAAATCTGAAACACAGGCGTCCTTGCACGTGCATTTCCTTTGCAGGCCACAAGGTGAGCAGTTACAGTATTTCCTTGATGCTTACAAAGCGCTTTTCCGCGGCCGACTTGTAGCCGGCCAGTGCCGTGGCGAGAGCAAGTCTGCCGTCCTCGCCGGTTACTGCCGGCTGCTGTTGGCGGCGGATGGCGGCGCAGAAGTTGCGCATCTGGTTGATGTAGAAATCGTCGCGCTCGTACTGCCGTTGCTCGTGCGTCCATTTGCGCGTACCTGCATCGTAAAGCGACACGCGGCTTTCGTCGTAGCTGTACTCGACCGTGCCCTCTGCGCCGATAATCTGCCCGCCGCGTTTGTAGTTGCGCTGAATGTCATTGCAGAACATGTTGACAAGTGCGCCACTTTCCGTGCGCATGGCCAGCACTGCTCCGTCATCAACATCGGCATCCACATCGAGCTTGAAGTGCTCGGCCATGCAACTGACTTCGGCCACCGGCCCGAGGAACCACTGTATGAGGTCCAGCTCGTGGGAAGCGTTATAGAGGACACCTCCGCCGGTGGCGCGATGGGCCCAGTAGAGCCCGGCGTATTCAGGCCGGGCGTCGGCGATGTACGCACCGCAGTGAATGTCGGCCATATAGACCGTGCCGATCGCGCCCCGCTCGATTAGCTCGTTCGCCCGCTGAAGCAGCGGATGGTGGCGCAGCGTGTAGCCCACCTGCAACACCAGGTCGCGCTGGGCTGCGGAGTCAATCAGCTCATCAACGCCCTCCATATTCACTGACATCGGCTTCTCGACGAACACGTGGCAGTTGTGCTCTACGGCGCGCTGTGATTGGGGGATGTGCTGGTCGCTCGGGGTGCAAATCAGCACGGCGTCGAATTCGTCCAGGTCCGCCTCGGCATAGTCGCTCGGCCCAGGCTGAGTCCCGTACAGGTCCTGCATCTGCTGCAGGCGCTCTGCTCTGGGATCGCATGGCGTGACCTGCACCTCCTCACAACTACCCAGGCACCTGATGTGCCGTTCTCCAATTGAACCACAGCCTACGACAAGCAGCTTGTCCACGGTTCGATTTCCTCCGAACGTACTTTTCTTGCGGGCAGCCGTGTGATGCCCGTGCCTGCCTTTGGGTTCCCTCTAGGTGCGCATTTATCCTGCAAAGAAAAACGCGGGGCCGAAGTTCGCCTCCAGCTCCGCGCGGGCTTCTGGTCAGTGTATCTGCTGGGGCAGGTTACTACCAGCCGAGCTTGTGCTCGATGCCGGAGACGGCGTCATAGCCGCGCCACATCATCAGGTGGTCGAGGATCGTTATGCGCGTCATGGCGGCTGCCACCGCACATATGCGTCCGCAGATCGTTGCATCGCGGCGAGTGATAGCGGCCAGGTCGGCCTCTTGCATCGTGGTCATGTTGACCGTCGGCTGTGCGATCGAGATGGTGGAGGTCGGCTTGACGGCAATGCGTGCGATAATATCCTCGCCGTTGGAAATGCCGCCGTCCATCCCGCCGGAGTTATTGGTACGGAAGCGGATTTTGCCATCTTTCATGTAGGGTATGTCGTTACATTCCGAGCCTTTCATCATCGTTGCGGCGAAGCCGGCGCCGATCTCGCAGCCCTTGACGGCCTGGATGCTCATCAGGGCATGTGCGAGGCCGGCGCTGAGCTTGTCAAAGACCGGCTCGCCCAGACCCGGAGGCACGCCCACGGCCAGTATTTCGACGACGCCACCGACGGTGTCACCCTCGTCCTTGACGCGCTTGGTGTACTCTATCATCTGCTCGGCGGTTTCCAGATCAGGGCAGAAGATTTCATTTTTCAGGGAGTTCTGCTCGCGCTCGTCGAAGCTCAGCCGCGACACATCGGCCTCGATGTCCATGAGCTTCTTGACGTAGGCGACCACTTTGATGCCTTCGCGCGCCAGTATCTTCTTGGCCACCGCCCCGGCGGCCACACGCGCGGCCGTTTCGCGCCCGCTGGCCCGGCCCGCGCCGCACCAGTCAACGTAATCGCCGTACTTGATGCGGTAGGTGTACTCCGCATGGCCCGGCCGGATGAGGTCCTTAGCGTCCTCGTACTCCTTGACGTGCTGGGGCAGCGTGTCCACGTTGTAGATGATCATGCCGACCGGTGCGCCGGTGGTATAGCCATCGCGCATGCCGGAGAATATCTGTACCTGGTCGGTCTCCTGGCGGGGAGAGTCGATGGCACTCTGGCCCGGGCGGCGCTTGTCGAGCTCCTCTTGAATGTCGGCATCACACAGCTCCAGGCCGGGCGGCACGCCGTCGCAGAGGGCGGCCAGTGCTTTGCCGTAGGACTCACCACAAGTTGTCACTCGGAACATCCTGCCGAACGTATTACCTAGCATTTCTGTCTCCTCCTGGGGTGCTTCGCAATCGGGTGTCTGCCATTTAGGAAGCCTCGGTTTTCTCGATGTTTGCGCCCAGCTCCTGCATCAGCTCCACGAAGTTGGGGAAGGTTACTGCCACCGACTCGGCGGTTGAAATTGTCGTCTCTCCCGCGACGGCCATGCCCGCGAGCGCCAGGGCCATGACAACCCGATGGTCGCCATGACCTTCGACTTCGGCCCCGCGCATCTGGCTACCTCTGACCACAAGACCGTCGGGCAGCTCCTCGATATCGGCGCCCATCTTTCCCAGCTCTGCGGCCATCACTGTTATGCGGTCGGTTTCCTTGATGCGTGCCTGGGGCACATTGTCCAGAACCGTTTCGCCCTCGGCGAAACACGCGGTAGCAGCGAGGGCTGGGAGTGCATCGGGCGTGGCGTTGAGGTCAAACTCGCAGCCGCGCAGGCTCCCGCCTCGCACGGTCATTTCCAGTCCGTCAATCTCGATCTCTGCACCCATCTGCCGCAGCATATCCACCACGGCTTTGTCGCCCTGTGGGTCAGCCATATCGAGGCCAGTGAGAGTAATCTCCGAGCCAGTCACTGCCGCCGCGCACATGAAGAATGTCGCGGATGAGAAGTCTGCCGGTATCGGGCGCTCGAAGGCCCTGTATATCTGTCCGCCCGGTATCTCGAAATGCTCGAGTCCCTGGGCCTCGTACGCGATTCCCTGTCGGTCGAGCCAATCAAGGGTCATGTACACAAAAGGGCGCTCGTGCAGAAGCGTCACGTGAATGTGGGTATCGCCTGGTCCCAGTGGACAGCTAATCAGAAGCGCGCTTAGGAACTGCGACGTTGGGCATTCGATGGCGCAGCTTCCGCCGCGCATAGGCCCTGATATCGTGGCCGGCGCACAGCCGTTGTCACGGTCGGACACCGCCTCCGCGCCGAGTTGATTGAGAGCACGCAGCAGCGGCCCAATGGGCCGCGTCTGTATCTGCTCGTCGCCGGTAAGATGTGTCGTCCCCTCAATGAGCGCGGCGGTGGCAGAGATCGTGCGTAGGGTCACGCCGGAGTTGCCCACGTCTATGACATGGTCGGGTGCTTGCGGACGCCCAGCGACGCCGCTGACGATGATGTCCTGTGCGTCGTCCTGAGTCCGCGCGCCGATAGCGTCTATGGCTCGCACGGCCGCTTCGGTGTCAGCCGAGCGCAGCGGCCTGATGAGGCGGCTTTCCCCCTCGGCCAATCCGGCGATGGCTAAAGCCCGGATAGTGTGGGACTTGGAGGCCGGCATCGCGGCGCAGCCGCTCAACTGTGAACTTCTTACTCGCAACTGCATTGTGATGACATCCTATGGGCAGGTGAGATGTCCGGGTGCACGGAATATTTGATTGTAAAAGATTACTTGAACAAGCCTCACAATGCAAGCTGCCGAAATGATTCGATTATCCTGTCACAAGCCGGAGGGTGCCCAGTGAAGCCACTCAGCAAGACCTTGTGTGTAGTGATTACTCTTTTACTGGGATTCGGCACAGCCGTCACAGCCGCCGAGGACCTGTCTCACAATGGCAACTGCGAGCAGGTGGAGGAGGGCAAGCCGGTCGGCTGGGACACGTACAGCACGCCCAAGGAATGGGGATCGCTCGAGGAGGGCTACGAGGGCAAGGGCGTTTACTTTATCCCGCCCGATTTTGTGCCGTGGAAAGAAGGACCCAACAAGGGAAGAAACTACACCAGTTGCGCGCTGGTGCAGGGCGATGCCGACGGCTACAGAGGCCCAGAGGCGCTGGTACATGAGCCGAGTGCCGACTCCAGATACTTCAAATATCCCACGTCTGACAGGTACAAGGTTACTTTCTGGATGAAGAGCGAATCTTCCAGCGTAAGGGTATTCCTGCGCGGCTGGAAGACCGATGAGGCAACACCCACCGACCGTGCCGACGGCGCCGGGCAGATCACCAATGTTCCGGCCACGGACAAATGGACCTATTACCAGATGACGGCAACGCCCCAGCCGGGCACCAAGAGATTCTGCATCATGTTCCTGGTGGACGGGTTTGAGGACCAGGGCCTCAAGTTGGGGCCGGTACACGTTGACGAGGTGAGAATAGAAAAAGTGAAAGGACTGACTGCCGACGAACTGAAGCGCATCGAGATACCGCCGGATCCTGCGATATACGTGGGCGAGACGCCTCTGGAGGAGAACCTGGCTGCGTACCGAGCAGGCGATGAGGCGGCGATCTCGCGGGTAAAGGCAGCTCTGGGCGCCGCCGACGGGTGGGCTGAGAAACCCGACGAATGGTATCGCCAGTTCTTCAAGAGCTTCGAACCGCGCGGGCACTACACCATCACCTGCCCGATCCATCCCTTCAAAACACGCTTCTACATGGACTTCCAGTCGAGCCTGGACGAGCCCTGGAAGGTCATCTGCAGGCACTGCAAAGCTGAAGGCCGGGAATACTACTACTACCCCAACCCCGACTATCCCGACGACGGGCAGGGATGTGCCCCGACCGATGAGCAATGGTCACGGACCCACGACGCGGCATGGTCTAAAGCACATCGCAACATCCCGCACGACCACTTCGACGGCCAGACCCACGGTGACTGCGACGGCAGGCGCTTCTATTTCCTCGGCAAGTACTACGTTCTGGCGCTAGAGAGGCTTGAAGGACGCGCCACCCAGGCGCTCGCGCTCGGCTATCACTACGCCACTAAGCTGTTCCCCGAGGATTCCGAGGAGTACAAGCAGGCCGCCGTCTATGCCCACAAGGCCCAGCTCATCCTGCTCTTCTCTGCTCGCGCTCACTTTGGCGATGACTACCTCGCCGCCGCCGAGGACATGACCCCCGACCAGTTCCGCAAACGCATCGAAGGCTTCTGCCGGCGTTCCGACGGCGAGCCGTGGCGCTACGAGAAGCTCACCGGCTTCCGGCCCTTCAGCGGCACCAGCGACGTGACCCTCGGCGACCCGGTCTATGATGACGTTACTGCGCGGCGACCCCGTGGCTACAAGTTCTTCGACGGCTCATGGGCCCGCCTCGGCGGTATGGCCAGGTATCTGTTCGAGTCCTTCTGCAGCACCCGCGCCTCGTTCGCGCCCGAGGATGACGATATACGGCGCATGTGCCAACGTGTCGTCGTCTCTCTGCCCGGCGACCACGAGAAGCTGGCGATGGGGCAGGACCCGCCTGCCTTCTACCTCAAGCGCGGGATCTTTGAGATGGAGGTTCATCCCTTTGATCTCGAAACCGGCGGCGACAATCAGGCCGAATGTACCCAGACCCCACGCCTCCGCGCCGGCCTCATGCTTCGCGACGACGCCATCATCGAGAATGTCGCCAGAGACATCGCCTACTTCTGGCACAACTTCTTCACCTCCGACGGCCTCGGCGCTGAGGGGTCGCCCGGCTATACGCACTGCGCCTACGGGATCATCGGTGTAATGCAGCGGCTCTACGGCATGAAGGGCGACTTCGACGAGGACGCCGTCTATTATGACAAGCAGCTCGGCGCTCTCAACCTCTTCAAGATGCCCGACTTCACCCAATCCGTCACCAAGATGCTCTACTACGCAACCGCTGAGGACGACCACTATATCCACTGGGAGGACTCCCCCTACCATGGCAAACGTAGTGTCGCCCAGGCGCGACTCGTCGAGCAGTATGGCGGCGGCATCCCCGAAAAGGAGCGGAAGTACTTCAAGATCAGCCGCTCAGAAGACGGCGCCGTCAGCCTGCAATTCGACAGGTCCGTACCCTTGCCGCCACGACTGGTCCATGACAGGCGCAAGGCGATCCTGCGTGCGGGCAAGACGGAGAAGCAGACTGTGGTCTCACTCGATTTCACCAAGAAGTGCGGCCACTATCAGCCCGCCGCACAGAATCTTATGGTCCATGCTTGCGGGCAGGAACTCGCCTCGTACCAGGGCTATCTGAGTTCGGGGCACTTCTTGACCACCCGCTGGCTCAAGAGCTTCCCCTCCCACAACTGCCTCGCCCTCCGCAAGGCCGACGGCAACGCCAGCAGCACCCGTGAACTGCGCGGCGACCTGCGCAGAAATTTCATCATCACGCCTGCTTGCCAGGTCGTTGACACCGCCGAATACGACCAGGCCGACTGGGCCAGGTTCGGCGATACCGAAGACGGCGAGTTCAGCCGCCAGATCGTGCTCATGGCACCCTCGCAGGAGCACCAGTATGTCATAGACATCGTGCGGGGGCGTGGCGGCGACACCCATGACTACTATCTGCACTGCCACGGGCTGGGCTTTGAGACTGAGGGCATTGACTTGCAGCCGGTGGCCGACCCGGAGACTGACTTCTACGAGCACAGCGGCTTCACATTCAAGTGCCCTGACAATTTCGGCGCAAAGAACATCAAGCAGCTTGCGACAGGCACCTCGACAAGCCCGTGGCAGGCAATATGGTCGCGGATTGACGATTATCGCGACCAGCCCGCACTCAAGCCGCTCATCCACGACGATGTGTTCATGAAGCTGTGGATGGTGGACGATGCGGGCAGCGAAGTGTTTGCAGGCACCGCACCGGCGCAGCGCTACTTCCAGAATCAAGATCTCGGGCGCGAGATGAAAGTACTGTGCGTGCGCCGGCCTAACACGGAGAGCATTGACAAGTTCATCGGCGTCATCGAGCCATACCAGGATGCCCCCTTCATACGAGATGTTCGCCGCCTGGACCTCAACACGGATGACGACTACGTGGTCGGCCTGGCGATAGATACCATCTATGGAACGGACTATGTTATCGCCTACGGCGGGCCTGGGACCCCGCCGGAGGTCGAGGTCAAAGACGGCCAGCACAGGATCGCGACCGATGCCGACTTCGCGATGGCTTCGTTCCCCGATTCCGGGCCGCCGAGGTCGCTTCTGACCGGTGGGGGCTATCTGAGGGCCGACGACGCTATGCTCAAACTGGATGGCCCGCCCTCTCTGACGGGTCGCCTGGTTGATTTCAGCGATCCTGACGACACCTTGATCATCGAGGCCGGCGACCCATTCCCGGTGGGCGAACAACTGGCAGGCCAGCCGGTGATCGTCCAGCATCGCGAGGATCGCTCCACCTTCACCATCGCCAGCGTGGAGGCGCTTGGTGATGGCCGCTATCTGCTGCATCTCGATGACCAGCCCCACCTGATGAACAACTGGCTGCTGGTGCGGGATGTGGACAGCGGTGGCATTACGGTGGAGCCGCCGCCGGTGCTTGACCGCAAGCGGACAACATTCAATGTTTACGCAGGCGATCCGGGGCAGATGCGGCTGCTGGGCCCGCTGCGGGGCCTGAGTTCGATCCCGATTTACGACGAGTGGGGCACAGCGATGCACCGCTTCTATCGCGTCCTGACCGATGACTATAGCGGTGTCGAAGTGGGCAAGGATATCGGCATTACACGCCTCGAGAAGGGGCATGACACGGTCTTTGTGACCAGATACGCGTACATAGAATACGAAAACGGGTAAGACGCCCGCCGAAGGATCCAACTACCGTGTGCAATGAGCTATGCCGCACAGTCATTCAGGAGGCGTCTCGGATGTTTACAGGGCGTATTCATGCTGTGCTCGTCGTTATGTTGCTTCTGACCGCCACTGGGGTCGCGCAGGACCTGTCGCGCAATGGCAACTGCGAGCAGGTCGAGAATGGCAAGCCGGTCGGCTGGGGAGCCTATTGCCAGATCGGCGAGTGGGGTTCGCTGGAGGCAGGCCATGAGGGTAAGGGCGCTTACTTTATCCCTGGCGATTACGTTGTGGAGCCGAAGGGCAGGCGCAAGGGTGAGAAGTCCATGAACTGCGCTATCGTGCTCGGTAGCGCCAACGGCACGGCCGGGCCGAATGCCTATATCGCCGAGCCGTCACCAGACGCGAAGTACTGCCGAAGGCCTACGGGGGCAGCCTACAAGATCAGCTTCTGGGCGAAGAGCGAAAGCTCGCAGGTGGACGCCAGGCTGCAATGCTGGCGCACCGACGAAGCGACGGCGGCAGATCGCAGCGCCAGGTGCCAGGTCGCAAGGGTCCCGCGCACCGACGAGTGGACATACTACGAGAAAACCGTGGTCCTACCGGGCGATACCAGGAGGTTCGCGGTGATGTTTCAGATCTGGGGCTTTGAGAATGATGGCCTGAAGCTGGGAAAGGTATGCGTGGACGAGGTGACGATAGAATCGGCTCCCCATGTTGGTCTGACTGCGGATGATCTGCCGCGAATATCAATACCGAAAGAGCCGGCCGTGTATGACGGCAACACGCCGATAGAAGAGGTGATCGAGGCGTACCAGGCCGGCGATAAAGGTGCCATTGCCAGGGTACAGGGGATACTCGAGGCCGCCGACAAAATGACCGCGAAGTCCGACGAGTGGTACCGGCAGTTTTTCAAGAGCTTTGAACCCAGTGCCGTGCACACTATCACTTGCCCGATGCACCCATTCAAGACGCGGGAGTATAACCCATTTAAGTGGAGCCTTGACGAACCGTGGAAGCTGATATGCCCACACTGCAAAGCGGAGGGGCGCAAATACTACTATTACCCGAACCCCGACTATCCCGATGACGGCGACGGCTGCCGCCCGACTGATGAGATCTGGCGCCGCGACCATGATGAGGCCTGGAGCAAGGCACATCGCGGCATCCCCTGGGACCACTGGGATGGGCAGACACACGGCGAGATTGGCGGCAGTAGGGCCTTTTATTTCATGTCCCACTATTACAACTACGCTCTGCTCAGATTAAATGGGACACATTGCCGCCAGCTTGGCCTGGCTTACCACTATGCCACCAAGCTGTTTCCGCCTGGCAGTGAGCAGTATGAAAAGGGCCTTCTCTACGGCCACAAAGCCCAGCTTATCATCCTTACCACCGCCAGAGCGCACATGGGTGATGACTACCTGGCCACCGCAGAGGGCATGACGCCTCAGCAGTTCCAGGAGCGCATGGAGGATTTCTACCAGCCATCTGAGACCGACAAATGGCAGTACGAGAAACTCACCGGCTTCCGGCCATCCAAGCCATCTGATGCAAGGGTCGGCGACCCACACTGGGCGGACGTTGTGGAAAAAAGCCCGTACGGCTACTGCCTTTTCCAGGGCGTGTGGAACCGCAAGGCAGGCTATTGCGGGAGTATGCTGGAGGGCTTCTGCCGCGCCAGCGACTCGTTTTCCGACCAAGACGAGGACCTCCGGCGCATCGCTGAGCGCGTTCTGGTATCATTGCCCGGCGACCGGGAGAAGGTGGCAAAGCTGGACCATCCGGTGGACCGCTATCTCAAGCGCGGCATTTTCGAGATGACGATGCAGCCCTACAGCCTGGAAACCGGCGGCGACAACTTGGCTCCTGCGACACAGACTCCGCGTCTGCGCGTCGGGCTGTTTCTGCGCGACGATAAGATTATCGAAAACGTGGCGCTGGATATCAGCTATTTCTGGCGAAACTATTTTTCCCAAGACGGCATGGGGCACGAGGGTTCGGCCAGCTACTCATGCTACGGCATCACCCGCGTTATGGATGCCCTCTACGGGCTGAAGGGCAATTTCAATGAAGATGCTCCGTACTTCGACAAGGAGCTGGGCGCTATTAACATGGCGAAGCTGCCCGAGTACCAGGCCTGCGCCGTGAAGATGCCCTACTATGTCACTGAGGACGACATCTACCTACCGTGGGAGGACTGCTGTTACGGGGGCAAGCGAGGGACGAGCCAGCTCACACGTATCGAGAAGTACGGCGACGGAATACCACAAAAGCACCGCAAATACTTCCTCGTCAACAAAGACGAGAATGGAAACGTCAGCGTGTCTTTCAACCGCTCAGTATTGTTGCCGCCGGTTCTTCTTCACGACCGGCGCAAGGCAATCTTGCGGGCAGGAAATCCTGAGACGCCGACCGTTGCATCACTGGATTTCACCAAACGCTGTGGCCACTATCACCCGCCAGCCCAGACACTGATCGTTCACGCCTGCGGGCAGGAGTTGGCCTCGGATATCGGCTACCTGGGCGCAGAGCATTTCCTGACCAGAGCCTGGATCCGGGCATATCCGGCGCACAACTGCCTGACCTTGCGCAAGGCCGATGGCAATCCCCACGGCACTGAAAAGCTGCGCGGCGACTTGCGCAGGTACTTTATCAGTACACCGTTCTGTCAGATGGTGGACAGCGCTGAATATGATGCCGCCGACTGGAAGGCCGCGGGTGAAGAACAAGTCGGTGAGTTCAGCCGCCAGGCATTCCTGATGACGCCTTCTCAAGATCACCAGTACGTCGTTGATATCGCCCGTGGCAAAGGTGGGGCCATCCACGACTATTATCTCCACTGCCACGGCCTGGGATTTGCCAGCGAAGGCATCAACCTGCAGAATGTAGCTGATCCCGAGCAGGACCTGTACGACTACAGCGGCTGGAGTTTCGGTTGCCCTGAGCGCTACGGAGCGAAAAACATGCACGATCTGGCAGTCGCCGAGTCCACAGGCACCTGGCGCGCTACCTGGTCTAGAATAGACGATTACCGCGGCCAGCCCAAACACAAGCCGCTCATCCATGATGATGTCTTCATGCGCCTGTGGATGCTGGACGAGCCCGGCAGCGAGGTTATCGTCGGCACTGCGCCCGCGCAGCGCTATCTGCGTAACGACGACATAGACCGGACCATGAAAGTGCTGTGCGTGCGGCGGCCGAACACCGAGAGCATAGACAAATTCGTGGCCGTCATCGAGCCCTACAAGGACACACCGTTCGTCAAGAATGTCCGCAGCCTGCAGCTTACTGGGGCCGATCAATATCACGCGGCGCTGGCGGTTGAGACCGTGCATGGGACCGACTACATCATCTCCTATGGCGGCCCGGGAAAACCGTCTGAGGTGACCGTTGAAGACGGCGAGCATACCATCCGCACGGACGCGGATGTGGCAGTGGTATCGTTCCCCAATCAGGGCTCCGCTCGCCTGTTGCTAGGCGGCGGGAAACACCTTGGCGTAGACGGCTTTGAAGTCAAACTCAAAGGTCCGGTATGTTACAGTGGTCGTCTGCTGGACTTCAACGACGCCGAAGACACCCTCACCATCGAGAGCGCCGATCCGTTCCCGGAAGGCGATGTGCTGAAAGGTTTGCCGATTATTGTGCAGCATACCGAAGACCGCTCCAGCTTCACCATCGACACCATACAACGCGTGGCTGACGACCGCTATCTGATCAAGCTCGATGATCAGCCGCACCTGATGAACAATTGGTTGCTGGTGAAGAAGGTGGATGCGGAGGGCATCGTAATCGAGCCGCCGCCGGTGCTGGATAGCAAGAACACCTTCAAAGTCTATGCCGGTGAGCCGGGCCAGATGCGGATGCTGGGCCCGCTGCGCGGCTTCGGCTCGAAAACGGTTTACAATGAATACGGCACAAGGATGCACAGCTTCCGGAGCGTACTCACTGACAGTTACGAGGGTGTGGAGCCCGGCCAGGAGATCGCCATCACCCGCCTCGAAAAGGGTAAAGATACCGTGTTTGTCACCAACTTTGCCTATGTGGCGACAGACAAAATCTGAATTCGTAATTGCTCACCTTGGGGCATTAGAAAAGCGGACAGACAAGGCAGGAGGTGGCGCCTCGCCCCCAGAACTCCATCCTGGAGGACAGGCATCCTTGCCTGTCCATGCCGTTGGTGTTGGGAGAGGCCTCGACAGGCTCGGAAGCCTGTCGTCCAGGAAGATTAGCAAGAAGGGCCGTGCCGCTCTAAGAAACCTGAGATACAGGGGGCCTTGGGTCTGCATGTCCTTTACAGACCACAAGGTGAGCACTTACCTGAACTCATCACCGCCTGCATCAGGCTACTAGAAAGCCTGATGCTGCTTTGGAGGTCGCATCATGTTGAACCGAATTGGTCTTTGCGTAATGTGCATATTGGCACTGCGTAATGTGCATATTGGCACTGATTACATTGAGTGCTGCGTCCCTTGCGGCCGAGGACCTCTCGCGCAACGGTAACTGCGAACAGGTCGAGAACGGCAAGCCCGTGGGCTGGGGTGCCTACGACGGCGTCGGCGAATGGGGCTCCCTGGAGGAGGGCTACAAGGGCAAGGCCGCCTACTTCGTTCAGAAGCCATTCTCACCGATAACCTCGGGCAAACGCAAAGGCGAGGACTACCGCAGCGCGGCGCTCGTTCTCGGTAGCCGCGATGGTTTCAACGGCGCCGATGCCCTCGTTGTCGAGCCGCCTGCAGGCTCGAAGTACTACCGCTATCCTGTCGTACGCGACAACTACACCGTGAGTTTCTGGATAAAGAGCGAGGCTTCGCGGGTAAGAGCCCACATCCAGACATGGCGATCGGAGGAAGCTCCCCCGGGCGACCGCGGCGGCGGACCCCTCATTGCCACCATCCCCAGGACCGACAAGTGGACCCACTACGAGGCCACCGTTGCCCTGCCGCACGATGCTAAGAGATACGCTGTGATGTTCCAGGTGGACGGCTACAAGCAGGACGGCCTGGAGTTGGGCCGTGTCTGCGTGGACGAAGTGACGATCACGAAAGCGACGGTGAAGAGCATGACGCCTGACGACCTGCCGCGGATAGAGATTCCCGACAAGCCGGAGATCTACGTCGGCGACACCCCGCTGGAGACCATCCTTACCGAC